>JAUNEN010000096.1 GCA_030525525.1 Erysipelotrichaceae bacterium | reverse complement strand
ATGATGAGGGCAAGAGAATTGAGGAAGAGGTCCGGGCTCTTGCGAAAAAGGAAGAACCTGATGCGGTGATCACATCCAAAGGTCATCAGCACCTTCACCATCATGAACATGAAGAACATGAACACCATGAGCATGCTGAAACTGCAGAAACACGCAAGTTTACGATCACAGGCATCGATTGTGCAGATTGTGCAGCTCATCTTGAACATAAGCTTCAGACAGTCAAAGGTATCAGAAACCTTTCAATCAGCTATATCAACAGCCTGCTGGTCTACGATTGTGATGATGCCGATGTAAAGGCTGCCGAAGAAGAAATCAGACGCATTGCGGCTGAAGAAGAGCCTGATGCGGTCATTGAAGCTTATACACGCAGAAAGGCTGCTGAAGTAAAAGAACAGGAAGATGATTCCGAAGAAAAAGAAGAAAAGCTGATGCTGTACAGGCTGATTGCCGGCGGTATTCTGTTCATTGTTTCCATCTTCTTAAGCGGTACAGCCCAGGCACTCTGCGCAATTGCCGCATGGCTTGTGCTTGGCTATGACGTATTGATCAAAGCAGTCAAAGGAATCGGCAGAGGCCAGATCTTTGATGAACACTTCCTGATGGCAGTAGCGACAATTGCCGCAATCTATCTGAAGGATTACCGCGAAGCTGCCGGTGTCATGCTGTTTTATCAGATCGGTGAATACTTCCAGGACATGGCAGTCAAGCGCAGCCGCAGATCAATCGGCGAGCTGATGGATATCCGTCCTGACTATGCATGGGTCAAAGAAGGAAATGACTTCATACAGACAGATCCGGAAGATGTTGTGACCGGTGAGATCATCCGTGTGAAACCCGGTGAGAGAATCCCGCTTGACGGTGTCATCGTGAGCGGTTCCTCCTGTCTGAATACATCTTCTCTGACCGGTGAATCAAAACGGACGGATGTTGATCCGGGCGATGAGGCGATCAGCGGTGCTGTCAATGAAACCGGTGTTCTTGAAATCAGAGTCACAAAGGAATACGGAGACTCAACGGTCGCAAGAATTCTGGAGCTTGTGGAAAACTCCGATACAAACAAAGCATCCCAGGAAAAATTCATCACAAAGTTTTCCAGATGGTATACACCGCTTGTTGTTTTCTCGGCAGTGATCACAGCTGTGATTGTTACGCTCGTCAGCGGGGATATCAATGAAGGAATCAGACGTGCATGTACATTCCTTGTCATCTCATGTCCGTGTGCACTTGTGATTTCCATTCCGCTTTCCTTCTTTGCAGGAATCGGCGGTCTTTCAGGTAAGGGAATCCTGGTGAAGGGAGCCAATGTGATCGAAACACTGGCAAATGTAAAGCAGGTTGTTCTTGATAAAACAGGAACACTCACAACCGGTGAATTTTATGTCGATCAGGTGATCGGTACAGACGACAAAGAGAGGACATTGAGAAATGCTGCATATGCGGAACACTTCTCAAATCATCCGATTGCCCGTTCTGTTGAAAAAGCATACGGGAAAGAAATCGATAATACAGAAATCTCAGATGTCAAAGAAATTCCCGGCCGCGGTCTGTCCGTCAGAGTATCAGGAAATCAGATTCTGGCAGGTAATTATAAGCTGATGAATGAAAACGGCATTTCCTGCAATGAAGAGTCCGTCAGCGGAACACTTGTTTATGTGGCCGAGAACGGCGTTTACAGCGGATGTCTGGTTCTGCGCGATCACATCAAGGACAATGCAAAAGACGCGCTGAAAGAGCTCCGTGATGCTTCCTGCAGATGTTATATCGTTTCGGGTGACCGTCAGGACATTACAGAAGAAACAGGCAGACAGCTCGGCACGGACGGCGTTTATGCGCAATGCCTGCCGGCTGATAAGGTAGAACATATCAAAAAGCTCCGTGAGAGCGGCACAACCGCATTTGTCGGAGACGGTGTCAATGATGCGCCGGTTCTTGCGGCGGCAGATGCCGGCTTTGCAATGGGTGTACTTGGCAGTGATGCGGCGATTGAGGCAGCTGATGTTGTCATCATGGATGATTCACTGAAAAAGATCCCGCTTGCCTTACGTTCTGCATCGCGCATTCTCAGAATTGCGAATCAGAATATCTACGGAGCAATCGGAATCAAGCTGCTGATTCTGATTCTCGGTGCCTTCGGTATTGCGAATATGTGGATGGCGATCTTTGCGGATACCGGTGTTGCAATGATATGTGTCATGAATTCCATGCGTCTTTTAAGAGTGAAGGAAAACTGATATCACGGCAAAGCTTTATGCTATAATCTGTTTGCTATGAATGTATTTGATATGATCTGCATCGGAATCTTAGTCGCATATGTCGGCGGTTATATCTGGATCAACGCATCCAGACGCATTGCGCCGCCTGAAGAGTGAGTTCCGTAAAACAAATGAATGACTGAGAACGGGTTACTGATGTGCCCGTTCTTTTTTGCATAATGCATAAAAAAAGCGATCGTTTCCGATCACTTTTCGTTCCAGACTGTTAGTGCAGGTAAATGTAACCCTGGCAGCTCTGACCGTAGATATAATCCTTGCTGACCCAGCGTTCGTTGTAGCCGCCGTTGAATCCTCCTTCCATGATGTAAACCATGTCGCCTTCAACAGCTGCAACGTATGCAACGTGTCCGGTATATACGGCAATACTGCCTGCTGCAGGAGCAGATCCTGTAGCGTATCCTGATGCCTGTGCACTGTAGAGCCATGTGCCTGCATATCCCCATGAAGGAAGATTGACACCCTGGAGATCATGCGCGAGCTGCCATGCGCCGTATACACAGTTTGACCAGCCGCCGTAGTAAGGGTTGTCGGCGGAACCGGTTAACGGTGTATCTGTGCCTGCGTAGTCGCTTCCATTCTCTGCCTCTGCCTGAGCCTGTGCTTCAAGCTGAGCAAGTCTTTCAGCTTCTTCGGCAGCCGCTGCTTCTTCAGCAGCTCTGCGTTCTTCTTCTTCGCGTTCTCTTGCTTCCTGGGCAAGTCTTTCAGCTTCAGCTGCAGCTTCTTCTGCCGCGAGCCTTTCAGCTTCTTCACGCGCCTTGATGACTTCTTCCGGTGTTTTGACGCTGACTTTCAGATCAGCCTTTGTTTTATTTCCTTCAATGTCGATTGCAGTGTAGCTGACGTAGTAGTCGCCGTCCGTGCTCATATCTACATTTCCTTCAACTATGAGAGCCGGGAGAATACCTGAGTCATCATTGATGTAGGAAATATAAGATGAAGAATTCCATGTGTCTCCGTTGTTAACGGTAACTGCATCTGCCTTCAGCTTGAGCTGAGGTGCATCGGAACTGACCATCTTCACGGTAGCGTTCTGGATAAATGTATATCCGAGGGATTTTGTGGTTCCTGCTGATTCATCGGAACCTTCAGCCAGGGATAATCTGGCGGTAACAGTCTGAATTCCTTTTGCGGACCGATCGAAGCCCTGCAGATCAATCTGGCTCTGTGCAATATCAATTGCGTTCAGATCGATCGAATCATCAGTTGATGCTTTCAGCTCAATCAGACTCTTCTTGATGGTCTCAAGAGGTGAAGCGTCCTGAATACTGACTTCAATCAGAGGTAGGTCGGCAGCCACGATAGCTGTCTCATCGCCGCTCGCGAATACCTGAGTGGCGGGTACTGCCGCTGCGAACATTGCCGCTGCAGCGAAACCGGCAAATGCAATGCCAAGTCTCTTCTGTTTTAAGTTTTTGTTCTGCATAACGGTATTTTAGTCATTTTGACGACCACAATGCAATCGTTTGTTAAGATTTCACATATTATTCCCAAATTGTAAGCGCATAACATCGAAATTTTCACAGAATGTTCACATTTGTACGGCAAATAAAGGCTTTGAAACACCCGGCTCAGTGGAAATAACATTCATGAAAACTGCTGTAAATCATGTGGATTGAAATGAGTTGGAATGAGAAGGATATGGTATACTCTTAATCATGAAAACAGTCATACAGAGAGTCACTTCGGCAAGTGTTACGATTGACGGTGTTGTTAACGGCAGAATCGGAAAAGGATTCCTGATTCTCGTCGGTGTATCCGATGCGGACACGGAAGCCGAAGCTGAGAAGATGGCCGCCAAGATTGCAAAGATGCGGATCTTTGAAGATGCGGCCGGCAAGATGAATCTTGCTTTGAATCAGGTGGATGGAGAAGTGCTGTCCATCTCGCAGTTCACACTTTATGCGGACTGCCATAAAGGAAACCGCCCTTCATTTGACAGAGCCGGAAAACCCGACCATGCAAAGAAGCTCTATCTCTATTTCAATGATATGCTGAGAAAGAACGGACTGCATGTGGAAGAAGGAATCTTTGCGGCAGACATGAAAGTGGAACTGCTGAATGACGGTCCGGTTACAATCATCCTTGATACAGACGAGCTTTGAACCGTTTCAGGCTGATGGAGGAAGATGATGCTGAAAGAAACATACGATCTCAACGATATTGTCGAAATGAAAAAAGAGCATCCCTGTCACAAGTCAAAACTCTGGCAGATTACCCGGATGGGAGCGGATATCAAAATCCGCTGTCAGGGCTGCGGCGCAGTGATCATGTTTGAGCGTCATGAATTTGAAAAGAAAATGAAGAAGGTTGTCAAAAGAGCTTCTTCAGAAGAATAAAGGAAGGATATCAGAATGGCATTAACAGCAGGAATTGTCGGATTGCCCAATGTCGGCAAATCTACATTATTCAACGCAATCACAAACAGTCAGGTTCTGGCTGAAAACTATCCGTTTGCGACAATCAACCCGAACGTCGGTGTTGTCGAGGTTCCGGATGAAAGAATGGAAGAGTTTGTAAAATTCTACAAACCGAAAAAGACGATCTACACAACATTTGAATTCACCGATATTGCAGGTCTTGTCAAGGGTGCTTCAAGAGGTGAGGGTCTCGGCAACCAGTTCCTCGGAAATATCAGACAGACAGATGCGATTGTGCATGTCGTCAGATGTTTTGACGATGACAATATTGAACATGTTGAAGGATCTGTTGATCCGATCAGAGATATCGAGGAAATCAACATGGAACTTTGTCTGGCTGATCTGGAAACAGTTGAGAACAGAATCGGCAGAATTGCCAAAAAGGCACAGACAAAGGATAAGGACGCAGCCAGAGAGCTGAGCGTTCTGAATGTCCTCAAGGCAGATCTTGAAGCCGGAAAGCCTGTCCGCTTAAGCGAAGTTGATGATGCGGATGAATATATCAAAGGATACGGTCTTCTGACCGGAAAGCCTGTGATCTATGTTGCCAATATGAGCGATGTGGAAATCGGCGAACCGGAAACAAATGAGTATTATCAGAAAGTCAAAGCATTTGCGGCAGAAGAAGGAAGCGAATGCATTGCCATCTGTGCAAAGATCGAAGAAGAGCTCTCCGGTATGGATAAGGAAGAAAAGCTCGAATTCATGGCAGACCTCGGCATTCCGCAGAGCGGTCTTGATCAGATTATCAAGGCAGCCTATCATCTGCTCGGCCTCAGAACATTCTTCACGGTCGGCGAACCTGAATGCAGAGCATGGACATTCCGTGAAGGCATGAAGGCTCCTCAGTGCGCAGGTATTATCCACACCGACTTTGAAAGAGGATTTATCCGTGCTGAAATCTACAGCTATGAAGATTTCATGCAGTATCATTCAGAAGCTGCACTCCGTGAACACGGCAAAATCCGTCTGGAAGGCAAAGAATACCTTATGAAGGACGGAGATATTGTATTCTTCCGCTTCAACGTCTGATGCAAATGCATGTTAACTTGTGCTAAAATCGTCAGGAATAAAATCAATGTGTTAAAATAAAATCAGATTTTGGGAGGTACTGATTATGAAACTGATTCTGGCAATTGTATCAAATGATGATGCGCCTGCTGTTTCGACTGCTCTGACAAAAAATAATTTCTATATCACCCGTCTTGCAACAACCGGCGGATTCCTGCGTGCAGGCAATACAACCATCATCGTCGGTACGGAAGATGAGAAAGTAGACAGAGTAATTGAGCTGATCGGCTCCGAAGCAAAGAGACGCACCGAAATCGTTCCTTCAACAGCAAGCTACGATATCGGCCGTTATGCATCCTTCCCGGTGGAAGTGCAGATCGGCGGTGCAACAATCTTCGTTCTTGATGTTGACCAGTTTGTAAAACTTTAAGTCCCTGAAAAGACGCGGATTCATTTCCGTGTTTTTTTCTGCCCGGATACATAGAAAAAACAGATGCGATCAGTTTATACCGGTCTCATCTGTTTTATTGTTTCGTGTATCGAAGTGAGTCAAGAAGCACTTCTTTTTCATTTGCCAGCTTTGAATCAATGACATCTTCAAGCAGCTGATTGAGTCTTTCGGAAATCTCTTTTCCACAGAAGCCCAGCTCTTTCAGATCGTTTCCTCTGACGGCAAGATCCTTAAGGCTGTAACAGTCGCCGTTTTCGATGATCATCCGGTTCAGATTCATCATCTGTCCGACATCTGTTTTTTCATTAAGCGCATAGCGGAATAATGCATAGCGCTTAAAATCCTGTTTCAGATCTCTTTTGATTCTGCGGATATCGCTGAGTGTATCAAGCGGTCTTTCACTGAGAGAAAGGAGATTGCTGACATCTTTCATCTCATGATTTGTCATCTTCAGGGATTTCATGATCTCTTCTTGGCTTCCGGCGGCAAGGACAATCAGAGCCAGGCGGAGAATATGATCGTTTTCAGATCTTTTCAGCTGTCCGAAAAGCTGCTTCTTTTCTTCTTCATTCAGCTGTTTCAGTTTTGGAATGATCACTTCAAAGACTTCAGCATATTCTTCAAACAGTTCTGCGCATCCTGACGCATTCAGGAATCCGGTGAACTCATCTCTGATCCGTTCGGCGGATATATAAAGAAGAAGATCTTTTTTCCGGCGCAGGGCATCCGATGTTTTCTTTTCAATCTGAAAGCCGAGCCTTGCCGCAAAGCGAAGAGCTCTCAGGATTCTTAGCGCATCTTCATCAAAGCGCTCATCAGCACTGCCGATGCAGCGGATCAGCTTCTGCTTCAGGTCTTTGCGGCCTTCAAAGAAATCATATAAATTGCCGTCAATATCAGCACACAGCGCATTGACCGTAAAATCTCTTCTGGCGCAGTCTTCCTGCAGGCGGGATGTAAATTCCACTTTGTCGGGGTGTCTGTGATCGCTGTAGGTGCTGTCCTTGCGGTAGGTTGTGATCTCAACCGGCTTTCCTTCCGAAAGAACGGTGAGTGTTCCGTGTCTGATTCCCGTTTCAATTGTCCGGTAAGATGAGAAGATCTCTTTCATCTCGTCCGGCAGGGCATCCGTTGTCAGATCGTAATCATGCACTTCAGCACAAAGAAGAGCACTGCGTACCGCACCGCCCACAACAAAGCATTCATGTCTGCTGTTCAGAAGAGTTTTCATCAGATCTGAAACATATGAAGGAATTTCGATTGCCATGACTATATTAATAATACCAGACCGCCGACAACACAAGTGCGGAGTATGGTAAACTGAAGAAAACAGAAACGAGGATAATCATCATGAGAATAGGGCAGTCAACTGATATTCACCGCCTTGTTGAAGGCAGGAAACTCATCCTGGGAGGCGTAGAGATTCCTTCTGATCTCGGACTGCTGGGCCACAGCGACGCAGACGCTCTGACACATGCAGTTGCAGAAGCGGTGCTCGGTGCGCTTGCACTCGGAGATCTTGGGCGCTGGTTCCCGGATACGGATGAAAAGTGGAAAGGCGTCGATTCACAGATCATTCTCCGTGAAGTTGCGCGCATGATGGATGAAAAAGGCTATCGCATCGGCAATGCGGACGCACTGATTATGATCGAAAAGCCGAAGATGGCTCCGCATATCGAACAGATGAGAAAGAATATCGCTGCTTCGCTGAACTGTGATATTTCCCGCATCAGCGTCAAGGCAACAAGAGGCGAAGGCCTCGGCTTTGTCGGCAGACGCGAAGGTGTTCAGGCTTTTGCCTGTGTGCTGCTTGAAGAAAAGGAATAACTGAATGTACGCAAAGACAGAAGAAATCAAGGTACTCCGCGATCCGATCCACGGATACATTCATGTGAGTCTGCAGGTGATCTGGGATGTGATTAATTCTTCCTGGTTTCAGCGTCTGCGCCGGATCAGGCAGCTCGGCGGGGCCAATATGGTTTACCATTGCGCCGAACATACGAGATTTGCACATTCGCTCGGTGTCTATGAAATTGTCAGAAGAATGGTCAGCGAAGTCGCTGATATCGCCGATTCATTAAATGAAGATGAAAAGGTGACGCTCATGCTGGCGGGCCTGCTGCATGATATCGGTCACGGGCCTTACAGCCATGCTTTTGAGCAGGTTACCGATACATCGCATGAGGATTACACCTGCCGGATTATTGAAGAGAATACAGAAATCACTGAGATTCTTGAAAAGGCAAAAAAGAATCTGTCACATGAGGTTGCCGATGTGATCCGTCATACCGGAGCCAATCCGCTTCTTTCGCAGATCATTTCATCGCAGCTTGATGCGGACAGAATGGACTATCTGTTAAGAGATGCCTATTTTACGGGTACAGCATATGGCGAATTTGATCTTGAACGGATTCTGCGCACCCTGCGCATCCATGACGGCAGACAGCTTGTGATCAAGGAGAGCGGCGTCTATGCAGTGGAGAATTACATCATGTCAAGATATCACATGTACTGGCAGGTGTATTATCATCCGGTCGCAAGAAGCTATGAATATCTTCTGCATGCACTTTTCAACAGACTCAAGGATCTTCATGACGCATCCGATCCCTCAGTCATCGATCTGCTTGCGCCGATTGCACTCAGTCGGAAAATGACGCTTGAGAACTATTTCGCACTCGATGAATTCTCATGCGGATATGCCTTTGAAAGTCTGACGAAGCATCCCGATCCGGTTCTTTCCGATCTTGCGAAAAGACTGCGCGACAGAAGGCTGTTTGCATATTCCGATACAAAAGCAATCGATATTGAAGAGCTGAAGCAGAAGCTGAGGGCGGCGGGATTTGATCCTCAATATTACCTGGGAAAAGATCTGGTTTCCCAGAAGCCGTATGTACCGTATACAGGAAATGATGCCGGAGCGATCTGGGTCAGAATGCGGGATGGCTCCACAAGAGAGCTCTCCAACGCATCCAACATTGTTTACAGTCTGATCCACGGTCCCGTTCAGGATGACAACAAGGTTTTCTACCCGGCCGAGGCAATGAAAAAGGAACTTTGAGTTCCTTTTTGCGTTTAACGGTGAATTGCTTTCTTCAATTTTTTGACGGCATTGATTTTGCGGATCATGGCTTTGTCGGCATCCAGTGTGAATTCACCGATCAGCTCAATCGGTCTGCCGCCGAGCTTGCGCTTGAATTCAAACACGCCGAAGTCATCGCCGCTTTCATCAAAGATTCCGGATGTGCCGGTGAAGTTGTAACGGCGGCATCCGCGTTTTTTGGCAAGATGGATTGCTTCGTCCTGGATCAGGTAGGGACCGCAGTATTTTCTCAGCTCGTCATAGCTGCCGGAAGAGATGTAATACATTTCATCATCATAGATGACAAAATATGCACCGGAAAGAATAATTCTCGGCCCGTATGTTTTTTCGAGCTCTTCTGTCTCGGCAATCATCCGCTCAATCTGGCTGATGCGCTCCTCTTCTTCCTTGCGGCGTCTTTGCATTTTGCCGTTGTTCGGTGTCTTGATCAGTGCGGTATCGGTTTTTTTCATTTCTTCATGCACAGCTTCCAGATCGCTTCTGTTGATCTCAATCAGCTTCTGCGTATTCAGTACGGCAAGCCACACTTTTGCATTGTCGGGACCGAAGGCATGCATCTGTGACTGATAGGTATTCAGACCGAGATCTGCGAAGTGGCGTTTTTCACTGGTGAATTCCATCAGCTTCATGAATTCATCCAGATGATCGGGATCGCATTCTTCAATTTCAACGCCGAATTTCTTTGCCCGGTTGACGGTTCTTCTTGTGTTGGGCTCATAGCCGGCAGTGATCGCCTGATCATCCTTGTCATCAAGATCAAGCACGACCATGTAGCGCACCTGTGAGTCGGCAGTGTAGTTTTTGGTAAAGCCGAGATGCTTCCAGCCAAGCCTTTGCAGGTTGTCGATCATTGCCTGATTATTGAATCCGCCTTCGGTGACTGAGCCGTCTGTATTGAGCTGCTGGTATTCCACATACGGATCCATGCGCAGATAAGCCATGCCGTTGGCTTTGAGGAATTTCTTCAGCTCTTCCGTAAAGAAAGACAGAAGTTCAGTGTCGTTGAAATCACAGAGAATTCCACGCTGCGCATAGGCATAGTGGAAGAATCCGCTGACGGGAACTTTTGAGAAACCGGCAGCTGCTTTGAGATTTCCTTCATCGTCAGCGACGCCTGTATAAAAGACATCCCATCCCTGATTGCGTTTCAGTTCGATCATCTTTGAACTGTTGATATAATAGCGGCCCGGATGATGCAGAGCGAAAGCCTCATATTCATCGGCGCTCAAGGTTTTGAATAACATGGGTATCATCCCCCTTCGAAGTCAACCATAAGTATAGCACAGCAGGAAATAACAGTCAGATACTACCCTGAATTGTGTATAAGCTGTGAAATTGCTGAAGTGAAAAGTTAACTTCCACTCCAAAAGGGTGAGCCGGATAAGTGGAA
>JAUNEN010000001.1 GCA_030525525.1 Erysipelotrichaceae bacterium | reverse complement strand
GGTAGGATTAACTTAAAACAAAAAATGCCAACCTTTATATAGGTTGACACCATTGACCTCATTCCAGGTTCCTTTTCATATGCATGTTCAGTCTTTCCAGAGGCCGTTGGGTTTCAGGTATTTTTCAACAAGATACTGACCGGCGCCGCCTGCTTCACAATCAAGTTCTGTGATGTCATCGGCAATTGCCTTTGTGCCTTCCGATCCGTTTAACAGGCATACACCCCAGCCTGCACTCTCTAAGAGCGGATTGTCATTTTCATTGTCGCCGAATGCGATGACTTCAGATAGGCTGATTCCGTTTGCGTCGCAGATTTTAGCAAGGCCTGTGCCTTTGGAGACATTTTTGTCCATGATTTCAACAGTACCCGGGAAGGTGCTGATGATCTGGAATCTGTCGCTGTAGACCGGTGTGAATTTTTCACGGATGAGTTTTTCTACATCAGGTGTGGTTCTGAAGAGGAATTTGTAGCAGGGTTTGGAACAGAAGCCTTCGATATCGCCTGTGAAGTCATCAAACTTCCAGCCGCGTCTTTTCATCGAGGCAAACAGTTCGCCCTTGATGTGCATGGCTGCGTGGTTGCCGCCGCCTTCGACATTGACAGATACTTCATATTCATCAATGATCGGCTTCATGAAGGTAAGAATCTCCTTCATGGTGTCCGTGCTCATCAGATCCATTGTCCAGACATTTCCATGGACTCTGTCCCACAGCATGCCGCCGTTCATTCCGATCAGGAAGTCCAGCGGGTAGTCAAGCTTCCACTCGGCTCCCTGGTTATACAGTCTGTCATTGAGCTCACGTCCTGTCGCAAGGCCGATCAGCACGCCGTTTTCATGAAGAACATCGAATGCTTTTTTTGTGATTTCGGGCAGATCTCCGCCTTTGGCTGTCAGTGTCATATCAATATCCGCTGCGACTGCTTTAATATTTTTGATCATAGTTTTCTTTCTCCGCATTTTGTATAGTAATGAAATTCCGATATTTTTCAATAAAAACGACTGAATTTATCCGATAAAAACAAAAAAACGATCAGGCCTGCAAACCTGACCGTATATTGATTTTCGGCAAATCAGAACTTTGCCCAGTTTTTCAGTTCTTCGTCGTTTGCTGAAGCAGGGAAGCGCTTTGCGCCGACAACCTTTGCGCCGGTGAACTTTTCGATTCTTTCGGGTGCTTCTGTTCCGATGTCACTGGAGCCGCTTGTCGCAAACAGTGCAATCTTCTTTCCGCTGAAATCATAGCTTTCTGCAAATGTGTCAATGATGGAAGGCTCTCTGTACCACCATACCGGGAAACCGATGTAGATGACATCTGCATTTTCTACATGTGCATCTTTGTCGGCAAGGGCAGGACGGCAGTTTTTATCAGCCATCTCCACGCTGCTTCTTGAATCTGTCTTTGTCCAGTCAAGATCTTCCTTTGTATAAGGTGCTTCAGGTCTGATCTCATAGATTTCCGCATCGAGAATACGGCAGAGACGGTCGGCGATTTTTTCGGTGACACCGGCGCCGCTCGCTGTGAAATAAGCAACTAAAGCTGTCATGAACAATATCCTCCGTTTTCTTTATCAATTCTATTTTAGAACACGCTTCACAAAAGAAACGATTTTTGCCCGCAGTCAGTTATTTTTCACTCCAGCGTTTCTTCAGCAGGTAAGCTGCATCTTTAGGCTGTCTGTTTCTTGTGAAGATTCCTTTTTTGTTGCCGTTGACACGCATGATGCCTTCGGTTGTCTGGAAATCGGCGAAGTTCCAGACAAGTTCTCCCTGAACAAAGTCATAGCAGCTCATGACTCTGAAGTTCATCTCATAGTATTCATTCTGATATTCCTGGGCCCACATGACACTAGGCAGCTTATGTTCCGATGCATAGGTATCGGCACCGAATTCAGTGAAGATGAGAGGCTTGTTGTCGCAGACCTTTGCCCATTCATCCATCTCTTTCCTGAAGGCTGCTTCCGCTTCAGGAAGATCCGGTCCGCCGGCAATATACCAGCCGTAATATCTGTTGAGTGCAATGATGTCGCAAAGGGAAGCACATGTATCTTTGTCCGGTGTGCTGTTGACCAGAAGTGCACCGGTGAGGGGACGCTTCTCAGGATCAATCTGTCTGGCGAAATCAAAGAGCGGTCTGAAATAATCGTGCGCTTCCGGGTAGGTGGTTTCAGGCTCGTTGAACAGACTGAATGCGATCACAGAGGGATGATTCTTGTCGCGGATGATCATCTCTTCAATTGCATTCCGGTGATTGTTCTGAAGCTCTTTGACCGTATCTGCCATAAAGAAGCGTGTATCCTTTCCGCCAGCACCGGCTGCCGCAAAATTCATCAATGAACGCATCATACCGACAGCAGGAACTTCATCGATGATCAGGAAGCCTTCTTCATCCGCCATCTGATACCATTCTTCCGCATAGGGGTAGTGGCTTGTTCTGAAGCAGTTGGCATTGGTCCATTTCATACATTCAAAGTCTCTTGCGGCAACTGCGTAATTGAACTGCCTGCCGATGACTTCAAAGTCTTCATGTTTTCCATATCCTTTCAGATAGACCGGTTTTCCGTTGAGCAGAATTTCTTTTCCCTTTGTTTCGATTGTACGGATGCCGAGCTTTGCCGGATATTTGTCAATTGTGTTTCCTTCTTCATCGACGATCTGAAGTACAAGGGAATAAAGATATGCATCTCTCACTTTCCATAAATGCGCATCTTTGACAGAGAGCTCTCCGTCTTTACCTTTTGAAGAAGCGACTTTCTGATGTTCACAATCAAACAGTTCTGCAATGACTTCATGATCTCCGTCTGTTGTCACATGATAGGAAATGACGGCATCATTTCCTTCAAGTTTTGTGACGGTGTCATAATCAATGATTGATTCCTTCGGGACTCTCAGCAGATGAACGCTTCTCTGAATTCCGGAATAATTGAAGAAATCAAAATAGGGAGCCGCTGTTTTGTGACCGTCAATGTGGGTTTTCACACTTCCGCAGGGAATGGATGTTTCATTCAGTTCGTTGTTGACCCTGACACTGATTCTGTTTTTGTTTCCGAAATGAACAAGGCCGGTGATATCAAGCACAAAGGGAGTAAAGCCGCCTTCATGGTAACCTGCTTTGATACTGTTGACGTAAACATCGGCACGATGGGTAATACTGCCAAAGCGAAGAATCACATTCCTTGAATCATCATCGTCCAGATAAAACTTTGTTTCATACCAGAAATCACCGCAGTAATCACGTTTTTCCTTTTCTGTGAAAATGTCTGCGAAGCTGGCAGGGACAGGCATGCTGAAAGGTTCAGGGAGGCCGTTCTGCCAGTTTTGTTCTGATCCGGTTCCTTCCGGATCAAACTGCATCTTCCATAAGCCGTCAAGGCTGATGAAATTTCTGCATGCATTGGTGCATGGATATAGTAATGATTGTTTCATGGTTCTACCTCTTGTATCCATTTTACTGCATAATCTTCTGCGGAAATGGTTCTTTTTGCGCTCATCGGGAAAAGCTGTGCCCGCAATAAAAAAACATCCCTGAAAGGATGCTTACATACGGCCCGGTCTTGTTGCGGCATATTCGCGGTCGCCGGGTCTGTAAACCGGACCGTTTTCGAAGAACTGACCGTCAAGCAGAACCCTGAACATGATGATGTTTCCGTACGGGATATTCCGGATAATTCTTTTGGTTGTGCTGATTGCCTGTCGGGCATCATCGAGATTGACAGAAAACTGCATTTCAATCGGTCCGATCATGCCAAGGTAGGTGTATTTCGCTTCTTCCGATTCTTCCAGATGGTCGCGGATTGAATCACGCAGAATCGGAGCTGAGATATTGAGTGTAATCATAGCAGCCTCCCTGTTATCAATTCCGTCAGTTATTGTACTCAAAACAAAACAAAAAAACAGTCTGATGCCCGAAATGTGAGCAAAAGTTCATAATCGCATGAGAAAGACTGATCATGATAAAATATAGGCAGTGGCAGGAGGAGAAAATCATATGATCCGATGGGGAATTCTCGGCGCAGGCAATATTGCCCACCGTTTTGCGGCAAGTCTTACGAATGAACAGAACAGTATTCTGTACGCAATCAGCGGCAGATCGGCAGAAAAACTTGAAGCATTTGCGAAGGAGTATCCTTGCGAAAAGAAATATGTCGGTCATGATCTTTTGCTGGAAGATGAAAACATCGATGCGATTTATCTTGCACTTCCGCATGTGATGCATAAAGAGTGGGCACTGAAGGCTCTTGAAAAAGGTATTCCGGTTTTATGCGAAAAGCCGGCTGCCGTCAGTGAAGAAGAAACAATCGGAATTGCAGAATGTGCAAAACGAAACAATACACTTTTCATGGAAGCCATGAAGCCGCGCTTTGTGCCTGCTTATCTGAAAATGAAGGAACTGCTTGCTTCAGGGGCAATCGGAGAAATTGAAAAGGTTGAAACAAGCATGTGCTTTGCGATGCCGAAGGAATTCTTCGGGAAATCCTACCATACAGCTGCTTCAGGCGGCGGGGCATTGCTTGATGGGGGAATCTATTGCGCCAGCATCCTTGAAGATCTTCTTGAAGGGGAGCCTGAACCCGTCAAGACATATGCGACTTATTTCAATGGGGTGGATCTTTATTCAGACTGCACCATGAAATTTGGCGCAAAGACTGCCGTGCTTGAATCCGGGTTTGACCGCAATGCACCGAAGAATGCAGTGATCTGCGGTTCGAAAGGAAAACTGACGGTTGTCAATCTGCACAGGCCTGTCACATTGATCCTTGAAAATGAGAAGGGAAAGGAAGTCATTGAAGCTGAATATGAACATGATGATTTCTATTCCCAGATTCATCACTTTGCATCACTTGTCAGTGAAGGTGTTCATGAAAGTCCCGTCATGCCTTATGATGCAATGATAAGGGAGGCGCATATTCTTGATGTCATCCGTTCGCAGTTTGCTGAATATGAAGAGAATGATCTGAACGTGCTTGAAGAACAGGAAAAAGAGCTTTCGGTTTCTTCATTTGACAATGCGGATGCGCTTGCGCTTGGAAATGTCATTGCGAAAACAGCCCTTGAGTATGACCGCGGCGTGTCAGTCAGGATTGACAGGGTGAATGATGATCTGACTGTTTTCCAGTACATGATGGAAGGCAAAACGGCAGCCAATCTGAAATATATGGACGGCAAAAAGAAATGCGTTCTTGATACCGGTCACTCAAGCGCATGGGCATATGTAAAAAATATGATCACATCCGAATATGAAGGATGGAAGAAGGATGGACTCCATGCTTTAAGCGGCGGGGCATTCCCGCTGTACGTAAATGATGAGCTTGCTTATATCATTCAGGTCAGCGGTCTTCACGAAGGAAAAGATCACGAACTGATTGTCCGCAGTCTGTCGGAGTGGCAGGAAGAAAAGCCGTATACAGATTTCATCAAAGCACTCGGTTAATATGAAAAATACGCAGGTAGTGGCCTGCGTATTTCATTTGACTCAGTTTGTGTGGACAAGGGTATGCCAGTCGGTATCTTCAAATTCCGGACGGATGATATGGACTGCCGCAAATCCTTCTTCAACACTCGGCATCTCCAGTTTGCCAAGTTCATATTGATGAAGGCTGACAAGGGTCGGATAGTCGGCAAGCAGTTCTTTGATCTTTTCTTCTTCCGGCCGCATGAGGACACATTCAACCGGTGCTTCGCTTACTTCCCTGACCGCATCCAGATAGAATTTTCTGGAAGCTTTGTTCAGCAGCTGACATTCCAGAATCACGGTGTCATCCTCATTGGCTTTGCGGATGGTATTCATGAGTGCTTCGCGGCAGTAGAAGTATGAATTCTTTGCCAGCTCTTCAAGCTCCTCATTGCTTAAGGCAACATCGACGACTTCTTTGAATGTACTGATTTTGACGACTTTTGCGTCTGCATATGTCTTGCGGATATAAATGCTTTTTCCGGAGAAGGAAGGGCCTGTGACAAATAAGATTTTCATATATTCCTCCTGTTGCGTTATATGATCAGACTCTTTTCAATAATATCTGTTTCTTTGACCTGAAACGGTTTTTTCGGTTCATCATCGAAAGGCGTAACCCCGTAGTAAGGTTCATCATGCTTGAAGAAGGGCCCCCACGGCCAGACCTCTTTGATCGTTCCCATCATTTCTTCTCCTTCGTGGCGGAAAAGAACGGCATCGCCTTTGCGAAATTTGGGAATGCCCAGCATTGTTTCGCTCTCCATGATCGTATCGCCGATCTTGATGATTCTTGAGAAGACAACCGAGATTTTATCGATGACATCGATATTGACGTGATAGTGTCCGCTGTACCAGTGCTTATAAGCGACTGTCTGACTGATTGTTTCAAGATAATCTGTCGCTTTGTCGGCAGGGAATTCCCCGCGTTTGACAATGTCCTGATAGGTTGTGGGAAGACAATGGGTGATGATGTAGTCAACCTGATTGTTATGAGCTTTGAGATTCTTCAGGCCGTTTTCCATTTCTTCGTCTGAAGGAATCTCCTCAGGCCACCAGCTTTTTCCCTGAACAATTTCCGTATCTCCCTTGAGAGGACCGCGGTCATGCGAAGATGCACCGCCCATGACAAAGATGCTGTTTCCTTCGATTTCGAAGATTTCTCCCCGCATCAGATGCAGGACTTTATCACGGATCACGTGAACTTTTCCGCCATGCCACTCTGATTCAGGATAGCTGTAAAGGCGGGGAAAGCATTCATGATTGCCATCGCAGAACAAAGTTGTCCACGGTCTTTTATTCAGCCATTCGAGCCATTTGCGCTCCTTGCGGATTTCTTTTTTGTAGTTCCAGATCAGACCGAAGTCCCCGCATATAATCAGATAATCCTCTTCACTCATCTGATCGGTAACCTGGTTTTCAAGCAGTTTTCGGATGTCGATACTGCCGTGCGTATCACCGGTAACGTAAATCATAAATTCTTCTTAGCCGCAGTTATTTCTGCTTTGCAAGCCATCGGCGGTGGGATTCAAGACGGTTGACATACTGGAATCTTTCTTCGCCCGGGAAGCAGATCAGACCGCCTTTTCCATCCGCAAGCTTCAGCAGATCTTCGGCATCCTCGAGATATTCTCTGGCGCTGGGTTTGATGACGACTTTATAAGGGATGATGTAGATCGGTATGCTGTATTCCCTTTTGTCAGATTGAACCTGGGGATGGATGTGAGGCAGTGCCATAGCAATATCCACTTCATTCTGTCTGTCATAGAGCTGATAGAAAGGAATGAAGACAAACTGCACTTCATTCTGAAGATTTTCTTTGACTGTTGCTGTAGCGAGATGTCTGGAAAGAAATCCTGACGCAAAACCTTCGCCGCAGCAGATTGCTATTCTTATCATGAGAACACCTCTTTCCTTACCAGTATATTTTAGACGTATTTTGCCTGAAAGAATACAGCAAACTCACCGTCCGATGTCAGTTACATGCATGGAAATTAAGATTTAAATACATGCGTTTTATGTTACCGTCTAAAAATTTCAGATATAATTAAATCAATATTAATACCAGGGAGGAACATTATGTCAGAAAGACCGCACTCCAGAAAAAGAAACGATTCCGGCAAAAGCGGTGAAGTGAAGCGCCGCGGCGAAGGTCTCGGTAAAGATCAGGCAACCGGAAACAGCGGACGCGGACAGCGCGAATCCGGCCGGAAAGAACAGTCCTCTTCCAGCCAGAAGGGACTGTTCGGAAGCGGAAGCTCAGATGCATTTGACCTGAATGATATCATGAAAATCCTGCGTTCAAATGACTCGCAGGGACCGACCCGTGCAAGCGGCGGCGGATTTGATATCAGCGACCTTCTCAACGGTCTTCAGTCAACCAATACGCACGTTACCAATAACAATAATATTGATATCAGCGATCTGCTGAATCTGCTTCAGAATCAGGCGGCTTCAAGCAACAGCACGATTACCAACAACAATAACATCTCAATGCAGGATCTCCTGAATGCCCTGAATAATCCGAATAACTACGCATCCCAGCAATCACAGATCCAGCATTCTGCACCATCCCAGCATTCATCCGTTCAGCACTCATCGCAACACTCGAATGCTGTGCCGCTGAACTCATCTTCTTCCTATAACAACCGCAGAAAAGGCGGCGGCGGATTCCTGTTTATTCTGCTCATCCTGCTTGTCTTATTCTTTATGTTCGGCAGAGGCGGCTGCTCAGGCGGCAGCACACCTTCGGGCAATACAACCCCGACGCCGACTCCGGCAGCGACCCCGACCCCGACGCCAAACAGCGGTGCAAATACAGCAAGTGCGTGGAACTACGGCACAGCTGTTTCCCATAACACAAGCTATGTCGATGCATCTTCGACTGCCGTGAATACACAGGTGGCAACCGGATCGAGAAAGAAGTATACGACTCTTGTCGGAAACGGAAATGATCAGGTTACAATGCTTGTCTATATGTGCGGTACAGACCTTGAGTCAAACTACGGTATGGCAACACAGGATCTGACCGAAATGGCAGCTGCGACACATTCTGACAAGATCAACATCATCGTTGAAACCGGCGGAACAAAGACATGGCGCAATAATGCAGTCAAGGCCGGCACAAACCAGATCTGGAGAGTTGTCGACGGTGGACTGGAACCGCTGGAAAGCAATCTCGGCCGCAAGGCGATGACTGATGCCGGAACCCTGGCAGAGTTTATCCGCTATGGTGCGGCGAACTATCCTGCCAACCGCTATATCCTGGTCTTCTGGGATCATGGCGGAGGAAGTGTCACAGGATACGGCTATGATGAACTGTATCCCAACGGCTCAATGCCGGTTGATCAGATTCAGAAAGCTCTTGAAGCAGGCGGCGTCAAGTTTGACATCATCGGCTTTGATGCATGTCTGATGGCAAATATGGAAACAGCAGTTGCTGTGGAACCTTATGGCGATTATCTGCTGGCTTCCGAAGAAACTGAACCGGGAACAGGCTGGTACTATACCGACTGGCTGAGCAGATTTGCAGCAAACAGCTCGATGAGCTCACTGGATATCGGGCAGGCAATCATCGATGACTTCTGCACAAAGAAGCAGTCCGGCTCCTCAAGCGCAGACAAGAACACGCTGTCACTGATCGATCTGGCTGAATTCAAGAATACAGTCCCGTCAGCTCTTTCCGCATTTGCAAAGAAGATTTCGAGCGACGTCAATACAAACAACTATCAGAATGTAGCTGACGCAAGAAGCGCAACCCGTGAATTTGCACAATCCAACAAACTGGATCAGATTGACCTGATTCACTTCTGCTCTGCTCTCAATACTTCTGAAAGCAAAGCATTGATCAATGCTCTGCAGTCATGCATCAAATACAACCGCACAAGAAATATCACCAACTCCTACGGCATTTCGATTTATTTCCCTTACCGCCGTACTCAGATGGTGAATTCAATCCTGAACATCTACAACAACATCGGCTTTGACTCCGATTATGCAAGTGCAGTCAGACGCTTCGCATCGCTTGCCGCAAGCGGACAGCTTGTCAACAGCAGCACTTCGAACTCTCTGTTCAATCTGCTCGGGGGCAGCTCTGCCGGCAACGGAACATCCTATGAACAGCTTGATCTCTCAAGCCTCTTCGGCGGCAGTTCCGGAACATCCAGCGCACTGGATCAGCTGCTCGGCGGCAGCGGTTCCTATGACTCAAGCATCATCGATCTCTTCTCAGCACTCTATGGCAGAAGCCATATTGACAGCGAAGATCTGATCATCAGCGAAAAGAACGGAAAGAATGTTCTGTCCTTAAGCAATGATGAATGGGCTCTTGTTCAGGATGTCAAACTGAATGTCTGGGTGGATGACGGAAACGGATATGTTGATCTGGGTGCTGATAATATCTTCGAGTTTGACAGTGACGGCGACCTTGTGATCGACTATGACGGCTTATGGCTGGCAGTCAATGATCAGCTTGTCTCCTATTATCTGTTAAGCGATGAATATGTGAGCGATTCCGATTACACAACAAAGGGTTATATTCCGGCACTTCTCAACGGCAATGAAGTTCATCTGCTGGTTGAATTCTCCGATGAATATGAAACTGGTCATATCCTTGGTGCAGAAGCTGTCTATGACATCAACACAGACGGCAAACTGCTGCCGATCAACGAAGGCGATACCATTCAGTTCATCGCTGACTGCTACAACGCGGACGGATCATTCGATGATACATACGAAATTGGCGATCCGATCACGGTGGAAGTCGATGACAGTGGCGAAGCAATCCTTGAGATCACCGATATGACTGTGAACGCTGACAGAATTCTCTTCGGCTATGAGCTGACAGATATCTACGGCAGCGCCAGATTCACACCGTTCACGGAATATTGATTCAAAATCATACAGATACACAAAACGGGAATCCGCAGGATCAGACTGCAGATCCCGTTTTTCTTATGTCTTATGCGTGAAGAATGATGGTTGAAAAATGAAAACAAATGAAAACTGTCTGAAAAGTTTCCTGTGTTTATCATTTTTGCGAAATTGTTAAGCGTTTACATCAAGAAATCTCCGATGAAATCGTTGTTTTTTCAGATTGAGAGTTTATAATCAATTCATCACAAGCGAAAGGAGGAAGGTTTATGGTTCTACATCAGAAAACAGTCAGAACAATCTTCCTGCTGAATCACGGCTGTGATTTTATTGCGGCTTTATGCTGTATTTCTGCAAAGTAACGGAATCGCTTCTGGTTCAGACAAGACGATCCCGTTTTTTAATACAGAAAAGCATGAAGACTGCATCAATTTCGGGTGAGAAATGGAGGGAAAACATGAAAAAGGTTCTTACCGCAGCATTATCTGCACTGCTCGCTGTTTCCATGGCAGCCTGCGGCAGCAGCACTCCCGCTTCTGAAACAGAAGGCGAGAGCGGAAACACTGAAACTACAGATACAGTTGAAACAGACGGCAAAATCGGCGTTATCCTCGTCGGTGATGAGAACGAAGGCTATACAGCAGCTCACATTGAAGGCATCAAGAAGGCAGCTGAAGACCTCGGCATCTCTTCTGACAAAATCATGTGGAAATATATGATCGAAGAGAATCAGGCATGCGCAGACGCAGCTGAAGACCTCGTTGATCAGGGTGCTACACTGGTTATTTCCAACTCTTACGGACATCAGACATATATGCAGCAGGTCGCTGCCGATCATGAAGATGTCACATTCATCTCCATGACAGGTGACACAGCCGCTAACTCCGGCCTTGCAAACTTCAAGAACGCATTCAACCAGACATATCAGTCACGTTATGTTTCAGGTATCGTCGGCGGCATGAAGCTCGCTGAACTCATCGAAAACGGTGAAGTTTCCCCTGAAAAGACACCGGATGCCTACACAGCAGACGGCGATGTCAAGATCGGCTATGTCGGTGCATTCCCTTATGCAGAAGTTGTTTCCGGCTTCACAGCATTCTATCTCGGCGTCAAGGCAATCGTTCCGAACGTTCATATGATCGTTGAATACACAAGCTCCTGGGCTGATCAGGTCGCTGAAGGCACAACAGCTGAAAAGCTGATCGCTGACGGATGCGTCATCATTTCCCAGCACGCTGATACAACAGGTGCTCCGAGTGCAATCCAGGCAGCCAACGAAAGCGGCAAGCCGGTCTACTCTGTCGGCTACAACGTTTCCATGCTGGAAGTTGCTCCTAAGGCAGCTCTGACCTCCGCTTCCAACGACTGGTCTGTTTATTACAACTATGCATTTACACAGTGGCTTGCAGGCAAGGCAATGGATATCGCTGTTGACTGGTCCGAGGGCTATGAGACAGGTGCTGTCAACGTTACAAAGCTCGGTGACTCCTGCGCTGCTGGCACAGACGCAAAGGTCGCTGAAGTTGAAGCTGCAATCAAGGACGGCAGCCTCAATGTATTCGATGTTTCCACATTCACAGTCAACGGAGCTGAACTGACTGAAAAGGATGGCTGCGATCTCGACTTCGACGGCACAGCTGACATTTTCCCGGTCAAGGACGGCGTGTTCTATGAATCTGATACAAAGGACGGTTTCCGTTCCGCTCCTTACTTCAGCTTCATCATTGACGGTATTGATTCAAATTCCAACAACTGATCAATACTGAAAAAGGATTCAATCAAAAAAGAAGTACAAGGGAAACCGCATTGATGGCGGCTTCCCTTGTATCGTTGTTAAGGAGGTATGGGAAGTATGGAAGACAGATCGGCTGTCCGTATGGAAAATGTGACCAAGCGCTTCGGAAGCGTTACGGCCAATGACCATGTCAGCATGAGTATCAACTACGGAGAGATTCTTTCGATTCTGGGTGAGAACGGATCGGGAAAAACAACTCTGATGAACATGCTGGCGGGTATCTATTATCCGGATGAAGGATACTTTTATGTAAACGGCAGGGAAGTGACAATCAAGAGTCCCCATGATGCGTACAGACTGGGCATCGGTATGATTCATCAGCACTTCAAGCTGATCGATGTCTTCACGGCTGCCGAAAACATCATTCTCGGCATTGAAGGCTCCCGTACCTATGATCTGAAAGAAGTTAACCAGAAGGTCAGGGAAATCGCAGCCCAGTACGGTTTTGACATCGACCCCGAGCAGAAGGTCTATGAGATGAGTGTTGCCCAGAAGCAGACACTTGAAATTGTCAAAATCCTTTACCGCGGTGCGAATATCCTGATTCTTGACGAACCGACCGCAGTTCTCACACCTCAGGAAACCGCCAAGCTGTTCAAGGTTCTGAAGGCAATGCGCGCAGACGGAAAAGCGGTTGTACTGATCACGCACAAGCTCAATGAAGTTCTTGAGCTCTCCGACCGTGTGACGATCCTGAGAAAAGGACAGTACATTACAACCATTCCGACACCGGTTGCGACCGAACAGATTCTGACTGAGGCAATGGTCGGCGAAAAGGTGACACTCGATATTGACAGACCCATGCCTGTCAATCCTGAAAAGCGTCTTGAAGTCAGACACCTGACTGTTTACAACGATGAGCGCATCAAGGCACTTGATGATGTATCGTTCGATGTCTACAGCGGTGAGATTCTCGGCATCGCCGGTATTTCCGGATGCGGACAGAAGGAACTTCTTGAAGCGATTGCCGGTCTTCAGAGAATTGAAGAAGGCGGCAGCATTGTCTATACCGATCCGAGCGGAAACGAGAAAGATCTTGCCGGTGTACCGGTCCGTGAAATCCGCAACCTCGGCATTCATCTTTCCTTCGTGCCCGAAGACAGACTCGGTATGGGTCTTGTCGCTTCCATGGGTATGACGGAAAACATGATGCTGAAGGAATATGACAGGGGCCGTTCACCGTTTCTCAACCGCACCAGCTCATTGAAGATCGCAGACGAAATCAAAAACGAACTCGATGTCAGCACACCGAGTCTTGACACGCCGGTCCGAAAACTTTCCGGCGGAAATGTTCAGAAAGTACTTGTCGGCCGTGAAATTGCGGCTGAACCGGTCATCCTGATGACTGCATATGCGGTCAGAGGACTGGATATTTCCAAATCCTATACCATCTACAATCTGCTCACCGAGCAGAAGAAAAAAGGCGTTGCCGTGATCTATGTCGGTGAAGACCTTGATGTACTGCTTGCTCTGGCAGACAGAATCCTGGTGCTTTGCGGAGGAAAGGCAAACGGCATGCTGGATGCCCGTACGGTGACAAAAGAAGAAGTCGGCAGACGCATGACCAATATCGTGAATGAGGAGGCAAAGGCATGAGGAACAAATACGAAAAACCGCATGACAGTGTCAAGGAGCCTCTGATCCATCTCGTCAGAAGAGCTGATATTCCTGTCGCAAAGGCATGGCTCATCAGACTTGTCTGCGTGCTGGCGGGACTTCTTGTGTGTGCGCTGTTTATCATGAGCATCACATCCCTCAATCCGATCAGCGTCTATGCTTCGATGTTCTCCGGTGCCTTCGGTACAAGCCGCAGAATCTGGCAGACACTCAAGGATATGGGAATGCTGCTGATCATTGCGATCGGTCTGGCACCTGCCTTCAAGTTAAGATTCTGGAATGTCGGCGCGGAAGGACAGATCTTAATCGGCGGTCTTGTCTCTGCCGCATGGATGATTCATCTCGGCGGCAAGGTTCCCGGTTTCTTCCTGATCATCCTGATGGCTGTTTCGGCAGCTCTTGCAGGAGCGGTATGGGGACTCATTCCTGCCTATTTCAAGGCAAAGTACAAAACAAACGAAACACTGTTTACCCTGATGATGAACTACGTCGCACTGCAGCTTGTTGAATTCTGCGTCGACTTATGGGATAAGAAACAGTCTCATTCAGTCGGTATTATCAACGGTGATACAAAAGCAGGCTGGCTTTCTCCTTTGTTCGGACAGCAGTTTGCACCGGTTGTGTTAATTGCAGCAATTCTGACAGCGGCGATGTATTTCTATATGAAGCACTCCAAGCATGGATTTGAAATCAGCGTTGCCGGTGAAAGTGAGAATACGGCAAGATATGCCGGTATCTCGGTTTCAAAGGTTATCTTAAGAACAATGGCAATCTCAGCCGGAATCTGCGGCATTGCAGGTTTCCTCGAAGTTGCCGGCGTCTCCCATACGATTTCATCTCTGACTGCAGGCGGACGCGGATTCACGGCAATCATTGTGGCGTGGCTCGGAAAATTCAATCCGCTGGCAATGTCACTCATTACGGCGATTCTGGCTTTCCTTTCAAGAGGCGCCAATCAGATCGCTTCGGATTTCAACTTCAATACATATGCAAGTGAAATCCTGACCGGTATTATTCTCTTCTTCATTCTGGCAAGTGAGTTCTTCATCAATTATCAGATCAGATTCAGAAGCAAAAAGGGGAAGGAGGCTGCCTGATATGTCAATGACTTCACTGCTTGCGTGGATCAACGCAGCCGTCACATTCGGCACCATCATCATGCTCGGCTCGGTCGGTGAAATCCTGACTGAAAAGAGCGGCAACCTGAACCTCGGTGTTCCGGGTATCATGTACCTTGGGGCCATCGGCGCGCTTGCCGGTGCATTCTTCTATGAAAACGGAAACCCTGCGCCAAATGCTGTTGTCAGTCTGATCATCTCACTGATCTGCGCACTTGCCGCCAGCGGCTTAGGCGGGCTGTTATACTGCTTTATGACCGTTACCCTGCGTGCCAATCAGAATGTCACCGGTCTCACATTGACAATCTTTGGCAGCGGCGTTGCAAACTTCTTCGGCGGCTCGTTAGTCAAGCTTTCCGGCGGCGTCGGCCAGATCTCCGTAGCGGCAGCTTCCAGTGCCTACAGAGCACAGATTCCCGGACTTGCAAACAGTCTCGGTATCTTCGGAACAATCTTCTTCAATTACGGCTTTCTGACATATACATCCATTCTGATTGCACTTGCGGCAGGGTATTTCTTAAAGAAAACAAGAGCAGGCCTCAATCTCAGAGCGGTCGGTGAAAATCCGGCAACCGCCGATGCGGCCGGCATCAATGTCATCAAATACAAATATGTCGCAACAACAATCGGCGCCATGATCGAAGGCCTTGGCGGCGTGTACTATGTCATGGACTATATCAAAGGCACATGGGATACAGGCGGCGGCATCGAAGCACTCGGCTGGCTGGCAGTCGCGCTTGTCATCTTCACAAGCTGGAAGCCGATCTCGGCAATCTGGGGCTCGTTTGTCTTCGGTATCTGCTATTGGGTCTATCTGTATATACCCGGCTCAATCTCGATTGCACTTGCGAAGGCATTGGGCACATCGAATCCGAGCCACATGCAGAATCTCTACCGCATGATCCCGTATCTTGTAACAATCGTGATTCTGATTCTGGTATCCAAACGCAAACGGCGGGAAAACCAGAATCCGCAATCACTCGGTATATCCTATTTCCGCGAGGAACGTTAGTTGCTTAAATTGGCAGGAGAAATCAGCTCTTCTGCCTTTTTTGGTGCTTTGAGCCATGATACAATGTGGAAAACAGCAACAGGTAACAATGTTAATCAATTGAACTGATGCACTCAGGAGTCGGATATGAATACTGTTTTTCAATATCTGCGGGAATTTCATTTCCCGACAGTCATTTTCAGGTTGGTTCTGGCAATGATTTCTTCCGGCATCATCGGCTACGGCAGAACCAGAAGATCAAAGACGGCCGGTTTCAGAACATATATGCTGACGGGCATCGGGGCAAGTATGTCAGTGATGCTTGCATTATATGAATATGAAATGATGAATACCGTATGGGCGGATACGGTGGCATCAGTCGGTCTCAAATTTGACGCTTCCCGTTTTTCGGCGGCAGTGATCGGAGGAATCGGTTTCATCGCAGCCGGTTCCATCATTTCGGGAGCCCACCAGCAGGTCAAAGGCCTGACAACCGCAACGGGACTTTTCGCTTCTGTCTGTATGGGAATTGCGTGCGGGGCAGGTTTCTATGAATGCGTGATCTTCAGCTGTGTGCTGATCGTGATTGCACTCAATGTGATGCAGCCGCTGGAAAGACGCTACAAGCGCAGATGCCGTAATATCACATTTTCCGTTGAATTTGAGAAAATCGAAAATGTATCTGAGATCACGAATGTCATCAAGGCAAAGAATGCAGAGATACAGGACATTGAATTTGAAAGAGTTACAAAAGAAGGGGATGAATATCCTTCGGCAATCATGAATCTGCGTTTAAGCAAAGAGAATGTATCGCATTCCGACATGCTTTCCTCCATTGCGGAACTTGACAGCGTGATCGCGATTGAAGAACTGATTTCCTGAGGAGGTGTACGATATGCTGCATGTATTTGATTCTTTCCGCGGCGTAAGCTTTGCGGCAGTTCTGATCAAGCTTCTTCTTTCTTTTATAATCGGAACAGTCATCGGACTGGAAAGGTCCTATCATAACAAACCGGCCGGGTTCCGTACCCACATACTGGTTGTGCTCGGCGCTGCGATTGCGTCAATGACCGGAATCTATCTTTATGTCGGCCTTTCACTGCCCACCGATGTGTCAAGAATTGCGGCAGGTGTAGTGACAGGTCTTGGATTTATCGGTGCCGGAACAATCGTCGTGACCCGTAAGCAGAAGGTCAAGGGTCTGACAACGGCAGCAGGTCTTTGGACAAGCGGCCTCATCGGACTATGCATCGGAGCAGGATTCTATGAAGGCGGAATTCTTGGTACACTGATGATCATCTTTGTTGAAACATCCCTGAACAACATCCGTAACCGCATTCAGTTTGCGCCGGAATTCAGTATTGCCTTAAGCTATTATCACCGCAGCGATCTTGATGAAGTGATGCGCTTCTGCAAGGATCATGACGCCGCGATCACCAATCTTAAAATCACATCGAACAAAGACAGCGGTGCTGCCCTGTACAGTGCACTGCTGACACTGAAAGTTTCCAATGATATGACACAGCAGGAGTTCGCTGATCAGATTGATGAGATGAACGGGATTGTTTCAGCTGAACTGATTTAACTGAAAAAGGTCATATGCCTGACATATGGCCTTCATTTTGTGATAAGGTAATGCCATGCAGGATTTCTGGTACAAACACGCTGACAACGAAACATATATGATTCAGTTCTATCAGGGCGATGACGCAAAAGTCACCGTACCTTCATCATGGTACGGATGTGATATATCGGTATTGATGGATGATATTTTCAAAGGGCATAAAGAGATTGAAGAAGTGATCCTTCCGGATACACTGACCGATATCGGCGGCTTTGTGTTTGACGGTTGCTCGTCACTGAAAAAGATCGATCTGCCTTCATCTCTGAATACCTTCTGGCAGTATGCATTTGTGCGCTCATCATTTGAAGAGCTTGTGATTCCGGAAGGCGTCTATATTATTCCGCCGTTCTGTTTTCAGGACTGCCATGAGTTAAGAAAGATCACATTGCTGTCTCCTGCACTCAAAATCATGGGCAGGGCATTTCTCAGATGCGAAAATCTTGAAGAGGTTGTGATCTCTGGGAAAGCAGAGATTCACCCGCATGCCTTTGAAGATTGCGAAAAAGTAAAAATCATACATAAAGACAGTCAGTGACTGCGTACAGAAAATCAAATAAGCTGGATATATCTGGATGTCTTCAGGTGAAAAAGTCCATCACTTTGAGACATCTTTTTCTGATATGTGCAGTTGCTTTGCGATGATAAACGGAATAAAAAAGCAAATGATGGGTGATAACGGAAACTGATTGAATCCGGATCGGGCGGGAATTCATTTAAATGACAGAAGCGTCAATAAAGCAGTAAATCACTGAAGAATTCCAACGCTGTCAATGACAAAAACGGTAATCGGACTGGCAACATGCAAACGTAATGCCATAATACAGGTAATGCATTACAACAAGGATTTTGGTAATAACCTCTGCGGCATCCTGAAACGTCTGGGATGCTCTAGAAAAGATCTGGCTGATGCGACCGGGTTGTCCAGGGCATCAATCTCCAGATACTGCAATTCCCAACGCCTGCCACGGAGTGAAGGGAGATCACTCAGACAGCTGATTGACGGAATCGTCATTCTGGCTGATAAACTCCAGGCAGATGATCTTGACCGCGAAACGGTGGAAGATCTGCTCAGGGTAACCGACAAGAAAGATGATTTCGAAACAATTCGGAACAATTTCAATCTTCTGACTTCAGAACTGGATGTCAACTATCATAAGCTGGCTGGTTATCTGAACTACGACCCGTCGTTTTTATCACGGATCCGTTCCGGTTCACGCAGACCTTATGATGTCGAACACTTTGTCAACGGAGTGGGAGAATATGCGGCAGAGAGATGCGCCAACCCGGCGTTCCGGAAAAAACTCTGTGCATTGATCGGTATCAGAGGAAACAAGTCAATCAACATTTCTGAAGAAGTCAGCAAATGGCTTCAGTCAGAAAAGTAAACAGAGCGGACTCTCACATCGGAGTCCTTTTGTTTTGGCTCAAATCGTGTACTATTAAAGCAGAACAAAACATGAAGGAGATCTCATGAATCATGAACTGAAAAGTCAGCAGATGAGAAAGCTGGCACCTGAGCTTGATCCGCTTCGGATCGGCACCGGCTGGAAGCCGGAAGAGCTTTCACTTCCCCAGGTTTTCATTGAAAGTACATTCGGCGATTCCCATCCCGGCAGCGGCCATCTTGACAAACTTGTCGAGGCAGCCCGCAGAGGTGTCAAAGACGGTGGCGGACATGGCGCAAGGTATTTCTGCACGGATATGTGCGATGGTGAAAGCCAGGGAACGGACGGAATCAACTACTCACTCGCAAGCCGCGAGATGATTGCAAATATGATTGAAATCCAGGCAAACGCAACACCCTTTGACGCAGGTGTCTTTATTGCCAGCTGTGACAAGGGAATGCCGGGCAATCTCATCGGACTGGCCAGAGTCAATCTGCCTTCGATCGTTGTCAGCGGCGGTACGATGTGTGCTGGTCCTGAACTTCTGACACTCAATGAACTCGGCTACTACAGTGCAAGATATGAAAGAGGAGAGATTACCGAAGAACGGCTGAACTGGGCAAAGCATCATGCATGTCCGGGATGCGGGGCGTGTTCATTCATCGGAACGGCTTCCACAATGCAGATCATGGCGGAAGCGCTCGGTCTCTCACTGCCGGGCAGTGCACTGCTGCCGGCGGACAGCCCGGATCTTTTGGAATATGCATACAAATCCGGAAAGCGTGCAGTAGAAATGGCACTTGAAGGCACAAAGGTTTCCGATCTCATCACAATTGAAAGCTTTGAAAATGCAATTCTTGTTCATGCGGCAATTTCCGGTTCGACCAACTCATTGCTGCATCTGCCGGCGATTGCACATGAATTCGGAATTGAGATTGACGGCGATACATTTGACAGACTGCACCGCAATGCGCATTTCCTGCTGGATCTCAGACCTACCGGAAAATGGCCGGCGGAAGTCTTCTATTATGCGGGCGGCGTACCTGCCATCATGGAAGAAATCAAAGATCATCTGCATCTTGACGCAATGACGGTCACCGGAAAAACACTCGGTGAAAATCTCAGGGAACTGAAGACAAACGGCTTCTATGAAAAATGTGCCAAGTGGCTGGAGCGCTTCAATGAGAAGTTCTCTCTGAACCTGAGCAAGGAAGATATCATCAGGCCGTATGACAGACCGATGGGAACGGATGGCTCAATCGCAGTCCTCAAAGGCAACCTCGCACCTGAAGGTGCAGTCATCAAGCATACGGCATGCCCGAAAGAGATGTTCGATGTCGTTCTTTCGGCAAGACCGTTTGATTCCGAAGAAGAGTGCCTTGATGCAGTCCTTCACCATAAAGTCAATCCGGGAGATGCAGTCTTTATCCGCTATGAAGGTCCCAAAGGCAGCGGCATGCCTGAGATGTTCTATACTTCCGAAGCGATCAGCTCTGATCCCGAACTCGGCAGATCAATTGCACTCATCACGGACGGACGCTTCTCGGGAGCTTCCACAGGACCGGTTATCGGACACTGCTCGCCGGAAGCGATGGCAGGCGGACCGATTGCGCTTGTCGAAGAGGGCGATCTGATTGAGATCAATATTCCCGAAAGGAAACTCAATATTGTCGGTGTGAAGGGTGAAAAGAAAACACCGGAAGAAATGGATGCGGTTCTTGAAGAAAGAAGAAAGAACTACGTTCCTCATCATTCCAAATACAGAAGCGGTGTGCTCCGCATGTTTGCGGAACACGCGGCAAGCCCGATGAAAGGCGCTTATCTGAAATATGATGACTGAAGGCAGGGGGAAACATTCCCTGCTTTTTGCATGGTCATTGACAGCCTGAAAACCACAAGGATCTGCTAAGATCAAAACAGGAAGTATTGAACATGAATGAAGTGCTGACCATCGTTTTTTATCTGATCTTCTTTCTTTCGCTTCATAAAGCACAAGGGAAGGAATATCTTTCAAAAGACACATCATTAAATCTCAAAGGCTGGTTTTCGGTTGCGGTCATGTTTCATCACCTGGCCCAACGCACTCATGACGGTCTGTTCTTTCATCATTTTCTGTTTACCGGGATATTCTCCGTTTCCTGCTTTCTGTTTTACTCAGGTTACGGATTGATGAAAAACTGCATGAACAGAAAGGATTATGAAAAACACTGGTTCAGAAAGAGGATCATGCCGGTGCTTCTGCCGTTTGCTTTCTACAATTGTCTGTTGTGGGCTGTAAATCTTTTTGAGGGAAAATTCATCGGAATCAGGGAAATGCTGAGAGGTCTGTCAAAAGGGGAACCGATGGCAATTTTCTCATGGTATGTCTGGTATATCCTGCTGTTTTACATTGTCTTTTGGATTCTCATGAAGACAGTGAACAAGCATCCCCGGAAAATGATCATCGGGGCATTCATCTTCAATATTCTTTATGTCGTTTTCTGCATGATCATGAATTTTGGCATCTGGTGGTATAACACCGGTCACATCATTGTATCAGGTATGGTATATGCGGCTTATGAAGAAACATGCGAAGGTGTGCTCAGGAAATATCGTAAGATTCTTTATGCGATCACGATTCCGGTCGTATTGACTGCTTCATGGCTGCCGTATCTTCTGCCGTTTGCATTTCAGCTGCCGGTTTACATTGCGTTATCGGTGTCATTTGTAATTCTGATGATCCTTGTTTCGATGAAGCATGTACCTGATTCGAAGATTCTGAGATTTTTCGGATCAATCTCATATGAACTGTATCTGCTTCATGAGCTGCCGTTAATGATGTTAAGAGGAACACATATTTATATTCAGAATGATTCGCTCTGGGTTCTGTCTGTGCTTGTATGTACAGTTCTGCTTGCATATGGATATCATCTTCTCTTCAGACCGGTCATAAAAAGACTGAAAATGCTTTCAGAAAATTGAAAATTTATGTTGACGATGACTGAAACATCATGTAGGATATCGTCAATATTGAAATGCGATGACAGGGAAAAAAGCTGTCTGAAATATGTCGGAAGAGAGATGCCGGTTGGTGAAAGGCATTGGCATTAAGACAGTACACTGGCCCTGAAGCAGCGAAGCTGAAAAGAAATGAGTAGGCTGAGCCGGAAGCTTTCCGTTAAAAAAAGCGCGATTCGCCGAAAAAACGGCCGATCGTAATGAGCGGCATTTGATGCAAAGAGAGTGGTACCGCGGAAGTATGTTTGATCAGCTTTCGTCTCTCAGAACAGGGTTCTGATGTAGATGAAAGCTTTTTTAATTCAGAGCCGTAAAGTTGTACGAAGAATGAAATCGGGAGGGCAGTTCATGAGTACAGTAAGGATCAGCGATGTGACATTGAAACAGGAAGCGGGAAAATCCCTTTCCTTCAAAGAAAAAGTAGAGCTTGTCAGACTGCTTGACAGGCTGAAGGCAGATGTGATTGAAATCGGACCCATCGAACAGGTCAAGGCAGACAGTCTGTTTATCAAAACAGCAGCCGATGCTGTACAGGAAAGCACACTCGCAGTCGAAACCGCCTGCACCAAAGACGCAATCGATCTGACATGGGACGCACTCAAAAATGCAAAGTCAGCCAGACTTCAGATCAATGTTCCGGTATCTCTTGTTCAGATGGAATATCTGTATCACAAAAAGCCGGAAGCGATGAAGCAGAATGTCATTGATGCAGTGACCTATGCCAAAACACTCTGCAGAGATGTTGAATTTATTGCATCCGATGCTTCAAGAAGCGAACGTGAATTCCTCTATGACATTCTGAACAGTGCAATTGAAGCAGGCGCGTCTGCAGTTACCGTAACCGATACGGCAGGCACGATGATGCCGGATGAATTTGAGCAGTTCGTGAAGGATGTCAGGGAAAATGTTTCCTTTGAAGACAAGGCAATACTCGGCGCCATGTGCACGGATGAGCTGACCATGGCGGATGCCTGCATGGCGATGGCAATGGTGGCAGGTGCCGGTGAAATCAAGGCGGCAATCTACCCGCAGAATACAGCATCCCTGAAGAATATCGCTGCGATGATCTGGAAAAAGGGAAGCTCCAAAGGAATCAGAATGAATCTGCGTTCGGTTGAGATGAAGCGCCTGAGCGATCAGGCAGAACGCATGTTTACAGAGACACGCTCCAAGCACTCTCCGTTTGAAACAGGCGTCAGAGAAGATATCAGCGGCAGGATGTTCACAAAGAATGATGATCTTGCGGCAATCGTGAATGAAACAAAGAAACTCGGCTATGACCTTTCCGAAGAGGATCAGATCCGTGTCTATGAAGAATTCAAGCGTCTGGCTGCGACCAGGGAAGCGATCTCTTCCCCTGAAATCGATGTGATTGTCGCTTCCTATGCATTGCAGGTACCTCCGGCATATACACTGGCGGAATACATTATCAATGCGTCAAATGTCTTTACGGCAAGCGCCCATATCCGTCTCAAGAAAAACGGCGAAGTCATGGAGAGTGTGGCACTGGGCGACGGTCCGGTCGATGCGTCTTTCCTGGCGATTGAGCAGATTGCCGGCGTTCATTATGAACTTGATGACTTCCAGATCCGTGCCGTCACGGAAGGACGTGAAGCAATGGGTGAAGCAGTTGTCAAGCTGAGAGTCGGCGGCAAGATCTACTCCGGCCGCGGTCTTTCAACCGACATCATCGGCTCATCCATCAGTGCATATATCAATGCGCTCAACAAGATTGTCTATGAGGAGGAAAATGAATGAAGCTTTCCTATTCAACCAGAGGATGGTATTCACTCTCCTTTGAAGATTATGCGGATATCGCCAAAGAGATGAACTTTGCCGGATATGAACTGTATGATCTTTTCAAGCATGAAGAGTATTTTGCAAAGGGCGGACCTTTGGATCCGTATGCCGTGCGCTCAACGATGAGATCCTTACGTGACCGGGGAATCGAGATGATCAATCTTGATACATCTCTTGATCTTGACAAGGAAGGATCGCTTGAAACGGCTTTATGGACAGTTCATAAGGCAGGCAGTATGGGTGTCGGCTTTGTGGCAGCCGAAGCGATGAGCGACAATGAAGACCTTGTCCGTGAAAATATCAGACAGATTCTTTCTGCCGCAAAAAAAGAAAATGTTGTTTTCCTGATCAAGACCAGAGGCATCTATGTCGATACGGCAAGACTCAAGGATCTGCTGGATGAATTCGCAGATGACAGTCTCGGCGTTTTATGGGACATGCACCATCCCTTCAAGGATCATGGCGAATCGGCTGATACAACGATCAAGAATCTCGGCGGTTATGTGCGCCTGGTTCATATCCGTGACTTTGCGGAAGATGGTTCCTATACAATCATGGGCGAAGGACTGCTGCCGGTGAAAGAGATGATGCGGGCGTTATCCTCCATCGACTATGACGGATATATTTCACTTGAATGGAAACCGGAATGGGTGAGCGATGTGCAGGATTATGCATTTATCTTCCCGCATTACATCAACTACATGAACCGCTTCGAAAGAAACAATTCAAACCGTTCCCATCTCTATCTGAATCATGACGGAACGGGTGAATATATCTGGAAAAAGGATGAACTGATCAGTCTGACATTCCCGCAGGTTCTCGACAGACTGGTCGAGGAATTCCCCGATCAGTACTGTTTCAAATACACAACACTCGACTACACAAGAACATATGAAGAATTCCGCGAAGATGTCGACAACTTCGCAAGGGCTCTTGTTTCGCTTGGCGTCAAGGCCGGCTCCAAGGTTGCAATCTGGGCAACCAACGTGCCTGCCTGGTATATCACATTCTGGGCGACCACAAAAATCGGTGCCGTTCTTGTCACCGTCAATACCGCATACAAGATCCACGAAGCAGAATATCTGTTCCGTCAGTCGGATACCCATACACTCGTGATGATTGAATCCGCACTTGATTCAAACTACCGGAATATCATCAATGAGATCTGTCCCGAAATCGAACAGTCCCAGCCGGGTGAACCGCTTCACTGCAAGAGACTGCCGTTTTTACGCAATGTCATCACGGTCGGTTTCAGACAGAAGGGATGCCTGACATTTGACGAAGCAATGGCAAGAGCAAATATGGTTCCCAGGGAACAGATTATCCATATGGCTTCAAAGGTGCGTGTCCACGATGTCTGCAACATGCAGTATACATCCGGCACGACCGGCTTCCCCAAAGGCGTCATGCTGACGCATTACAATGTTGTGAACAACGGCAAGTGCATCGGCGACAGAATGGGACTTTCAACGGCTGACCGCATGATGATCCAGGTACCGATGTTCCATTGTTTCGGAATGGTTCTTTCCATGACCAGTTCCATGACCCATGGCGCAACCATGTCACCGATGCCTTACTTCAGTGCCAAGGCGTCGCTTGCCTGCATCAACCAGGAGCGGATTACATGTTTCAACGGCGTACCGACAATGTTTATCGCCATGTTCAACCACCCCAACTACCGCAGCACCGATTTCTCATATATGAGAACCGGCATCATGGCAGGTTCAGGCTGTCCGCCGGAACTCATGAAGCGGGCTGCCGATCCCAATGAGATGAATATGAGAGGAATCGTCTCCGTTTACGGACAGACAGAATCCTCACCGGGTTCCACGATGAGCGCATGGACTGATTCGCTTGAAGTGCGCACCGAAACCGTCGGCTATGCATTCCCGCATGTCCAGTGCAAGATCATCGATCCCGAAACCGGCGAAGAGGTCGGTCCGGGCATCAACGGTGAATTCTGCTCAAAGGGATACAATACGATGAAAGGCTATTACAAAATGCCGGATGCGACCAGCGAAACCGTTGACGCGGAAGGATGGCTGCACTCAGGCGATATCGCCATGAAAGATGAGGACGGCAATTACTACATTACCGGCAGACTCAAGGACATGATTATCCGCGGCGGTGAAAACCTGTATCCGAAGGAAATCGAAGAATTCATCTACACCCATCCGGCAGTCAGGGATGTGCAGGTCATCGGCGTTCCCGACAAGCGCTATGGCGAAGAAGCTCTCGCCATGATTATCCTCAAGGAGAAAGGCAGCGTCAGTGTCGAGGAAATGCGCCAGTATATGGTAGAGCGTCTGGCCCGCCACAAGGTTCCCCGCTACATCGAATTCACCGATTCATTCCCGATGAATGCGGCCGGAAAAATCCTCAAATACAAGATGCGCGAAGATGCCGTTAAGAGGTATGGACTGGAGTGAAAATAATTTAGTGCAGTAAAATGATAAAGTGCTAAAGAAAGTGATTGACACACCGGTTCATGCGGTGGTATTATTTGGCAAGTTTACAAAAGCTGTGACGAAGACGTCAGGAAAACACCTTTCAGAAGAGAGCCGGGGTTGGTGAAAGCCGGCAGGGGATATCCGTAAAGACCATCACTTCCGAGCTGGATATACCAAAGGGAAACCGAGTAGATATATCCCGGTCAGCACCGTTAAAAGCTCAGGGATTGTTAGATCCTGGTGAGGGGCCGTATTTTTACGGCAAATTGAGTGGTACCGCGGGTGATGATATTCACACTCGTCTCAATCTGTTTGAGACGGGTGTTTTATTTTATCCAAACATTCCGTCTGAAAAATGAAAGCGGAGGCAGCTGAAATGCAAAGAGTAGAAAACGAACTGATGGAAACTGCACAGCGTATTCATGAAATGCGTGAAATCTCCGGTCTGACCATCGAAGAGATGGCTGAAAAGACCGAGGTGACACCCGAGCAGTATCGTGAATACGAATCCGGTAGGGCTGACATGCCTTTTACCTTCATCCACAAATGCGCTCTGACATTCAATGTCGGTATGAGTGATCTTCTCGAAGGAAGAAGTGCAAACCTTTCTTCCTACACGGTAACCCGCAAGGGTCATCTTCAGAATGCGATCAAGGAAGACGGCATCCGCATTCAGAATATGGCACCGATGTTCAGAAACAAGCTGGCTGAACCGTATTATGTTCAGTATGAATACGAACCTGAGCTTCAGGATCAGCCGATTCATCTGACCAGACACGCAGGTCAGGAATTCGACTATGTCATCAGCGGCCGCATGAAGGTGCAGATCGGTGACAACATCGAATATCTCAGCGAAGGCGACAGCATCTTCTATAACAGCTCCACGCCGCACGGCATGATTGCGGTGGACGGCCGTGAGTGTCTGTTCCTCGCCATGGTTGTTTCCGGCGGCGACAATCAGGAGAAACTGATCCGCAATACATTCATTCCTTCCAAGGACAAGCGTCCGCTTGTCTGCGACAACTTTGTCGTGACCGAAACGGATGAAGACGGATCACTGAAGAAGATCTCCTTCAAAAATGAAGACAAATTCAATTTCGCATTCGATGTCGTCGATGCGATTGCCCGCAAGGATCCCGAAAAGCTGGCAATGATCCACATCGACAAGGATATGAAGGAAAGACGCTTCACATTCCGCGATATGAAGCGTGCATCCAACCAGTGCGCCAACTATTTCAAGGCGCTCGGCATCCGCAAGGGTGACAGAGTCATGGTTGTCCTCAAGCGTCACTACCAGTTCTGGTTCACATTCCTGGCGCTCCACAAGCTCGGCGCAATTGCCATCCCGGCAACCAGCCAGCTGCAGGCACATGACTTTGAATACCGCTTCCTTTCCGCCGGCATCACGGCAATTGTTGCGACAACCCAGGATGATGTTCCCGAACAGGTTGACCTGGCGCAGTCAAGATGCGGCACACTGAAGACCAGAATCCTGGTCGGCGGCAGAAGGGAAGGCTGGCAGGATTTCGATGATGAATACAGTCTCTACAGCACCCACTTCTACAGAAGTGCCGATACCCCGTGCGGCGATGATACGCAGCTGATGTTCTTTACTTCCGGTACAACCGGCTATCCAAAGATCGCAGAGCATTCCTGCAAATATGCACTCGGTCATTTCATCACTGCCAAGTACTGGCATGGTGTCAGTGACGGCGGCCTGCATTTTACAATCAGTGATACCGGCTGGGGAAAGGCTCTCTGGGGCAAGCTGTACGGCCAGTGGCTGCAGGAAGGTGCAGTCTTCACATATGACTTCGAACGCTTCAAGGCAAGTGAGATTCTGCCGATGTTTGCGAAGTATCAGATCACAACCTTCTGCGCACCGCCGACCATTCTCAGAATGCTGATCAAGGAAGATATTTCCAAATACGATCTTTCTTCAGTTGTCCATATGACAACAGCCGGCGAAGCGCTCAACCCTGAAGTCTACCGTCAGTTTGAAAAGGCGACAGGTCTCAAGATCATGGAAGGCTTCGGTCAGACCGAATGCACGCTGGCAATTGCGAATCTGCTCGGCAGCTCCGTGAAGCTTGGCTCCATGGGCAAGCCGACACCGCTCTATCAGATCGATCTTCTGGACAGAGACGGCAATCCGGTACCGGATGGCGAACCCGGTGAAATCTGCATCAGCACAAAGGAAGGCATTCCCTGCGGCCTGTTCAAAGGCTACTACCGCAATGAGGATGCGACAAATGCTGTCTGGCATGACGGCTACTATCACACCGGCGATGAAGCATGGCGTGATGAAGACGGATATTTCTGGTATGTCGGCAGAGTTGATGATGTCATCAAGTCAAGCGGCTACCGCATCGGCCCGTTCGAGATTGAAAGCGTCATTATGGAACTTCCCTATGTTCTTGAATGCGGTGTCAGCGCCGAGCCGGATGAAATCAGAGGTCAGGTTGTCAAGGCAAGTATTGTCCTGGTCAAGGGTGTTGAACCGAGCGAAGAGCTCAAGAAAGACATCCAGAACTATGTCAAGAAGAACACTGCACCTTATAAATATCCGCGTATCGTTGTCTTCAAAGATCACCTGCCCAAGACCATCAGCGGCAAAATCCAGAGAAACAAGCTCTGATTTGAATGAAAAGTTTTCAGAAAATAGTGTAAAAAATCCTGCATATCATGCATGATTTGAGAAAAATCTGTTTGTTTCAAAATGAGTATTTGGTATAATGCTCGCAAGCAATGAAGGGGAGGAGTAGTTTCCCGGCTGATTCGACCAGAGAGTCTGCGTTTGGTGAGAGCAGATGAACAGCAGAAAACGAAGTCGCCCCGGAGCTTGTATTTCTGAACATTGCAGTAGGAAATACCGTTCATACACGTTACGTATCTGAGAAGCAAGTCAAGGTGGTACCACGCTCAAGGCGTCCTTACACGGGATGCCTTTTATTTTTTCATCAATACTGCCTGAGCAAAAGACAGGAGAGAATGCATGGAACAGATTACAGGATTGGATTATAAGATACAGGAAATGGCTGCACGCATCCACGAACTGCGTGAATCTTCAGGCTATACGCCTACCGAGATGGCAAATGCCTGCGGCGTCGATGTTGAAGAGTATCTTGCCTGCGAGCAGGGAAAACAGGATCTGAACTTCACATTCATTTATAAAGTGGCACTCAAATGCAGAGTCAACGTCACGGACATCATCGAAGGCGACAGCCCGAGGCTGCAGTCATATACACTGACGCGTGCAGGTGGGGCACAGCGTGTTTCCCAGGCACATGGCATGACCTATTACAATCTGGCATATGCCTTCCAGAACAGAATCGCCGAACCGCTCTATGTCCGCAGCATCTTTGATGAATCTGCCCAGTCAAGAGACATTGAGTTAACTTCACATGCCGGTCAGGAATGCGATATCGTCATTGAAGGATATCTCAAGGTTCAGGTCGGCGAACACAGTGAAGTGCTCGGCCCGGGCGATTCCATTTACTACAACTCGGAAACTCCCCACGGCATGATCGCGGTGGGCGGCAGCGACTGCGTCTTCTATGCAATCGTTCTGAATCCGGCCGGCGAGCCGATTCCCGAATTGAGTGCGGCACCGATCATTCAGGAAAGCCGTGCCCAGCTCGAAGACCCGAGATCTTCAGCCAGAATCTGGCAGAATTATATCGATGTCGAAGAAAACGACAACGGCACCCCGACAAAGATCACATTCAAGAATATCGAACACTTCAACTTCGCATTCGACCTGGTTGATGCGCTGGCAAAGCGCGAACCTGAAAAGCTTGCGATGCTGCATGTATCAAAGGATAAGACGGAAAGAAGATTCACATTCCGTGACATGAAGCGTGCCTCATCGCAATGTGCCAACTACTTCAAGGCACTCGGCATCAAACGCGGCGACAGAGTCATGCTTGTCCTCAAGCGCCACTATCAGTTCTGGTTTGCAATGCTCGGCCTCAACAAGCTCGGGGCAATTGCCATCCCGGCAACCAACCAGCTGCAGGAACATGACTTTGCCTACCGCTTTGAGAAGGCGGGCATCAGTGCAATCATCTGTACGGGCGATGACGATGTTGCCCATCAGGTTGACCTTGCCTGCGAAAAGTATGACGGCCTGAAATACAAGCTGATTGTAAACGGCGAAAGAGAAGGCTGGAAGAATTTTGATGAAGACTATGTGATGTATAGCTCTCACTTTGCAAGAGGCGAGAATGCACCGGGCGGACATGATCTGATGCTGATGTACTTCACCAGCGGCACAAGCGGCTATCCCAAGATCGCTGCTCATACCTATCAGTATCCGCTGGGCCATTTCCACACTGCCAGATACTGGCATACAGTCGATCCCAACGGCCTCCACTATACGATCAGCGATACCGGCTGGGCGAAGGCAATGTGGGGCAAGCTCTACGGACAGTGGCTTGCCGAAGGCGCTGTCTTCACATATGACTTTGACCGCTTCGATGCGGCCGACATCCTGCCGATGTTTGCAAAATATCAGATCACGACATTCTGTGCACCGCCTACGATGTTAAGAATGATGATCAAGCAGGACATTTCAAAATATGACTTCTCCAGCGTCAAGCATATGACAACTGCCGGAGAAGCACTCAATCCCGAAGTCTACCGCCAGTTTGAAAAGGCGACAGGCTTAAGAATCATGGAAGGCTTCGGACAGTCCGAATCAACCATGATCATCGGCAATCTGGTCGGTGCTCCCCATAAGATCGGATCGATGGGCAAACCTGCTCCGATTTATCCGGTTACTCTGGTTGACGCAAACGATGTACCGGTACCGGTCGGTGAAACCGGCGAGATCGTTGTCGATATCAGAAACGGACTTCCGCCCGGACTTGCTGTCTGCTATTACAAGGATGAAGAGGAAACAGCGGCGACCTGGAAAGACGGCTACTACCATACAGGAGATGTTGCCTGGAAAGATGAAGACGGCTTCTACTGGTATGTCGGCCGTAAGGATGATGTCATCAAATCCAGCGGCTACCGCATCGGCCCGTTCGAGATCGAAAGCATCATCATGGAGCTTCCGTATGTTCTCGAATGCGGCGTCAGCGCAATGCCTGATCCCGTACGCGGACAGATTGTCAAGGCTTCCATCGTACTTGTCAAAGGCAAGGAAGGCAATGACGAACTGGTGAAGGAAATCCAGAACTACGTCAAGTCCAGGACAGCTCCTTACAAATATCCTCGTGCGGTTGTCTTCAGGGATGAACTCCCCAAGACAGTCAGCGGAAAGATCAAGAGAAATGAACTATAAACGGATTACACTTCTGGCCGGACATTACGGCAGCGGCAAGACAAATATCGCTGTAAACATGGCGCTTGAGCTGAAAAAGCTTCATGAGAATACGGCAATTGCGGATCTTGATATCGTCAATCCTTATTTCCGTACCCTCGACAGCAAGGATGCATTCGATGAGGCGGGAATCAGACTGATCGTATCGCCCTACGCAAACAGTTCACTGGATATTCCTGCACTTCCGCAGGACATGTATGCCATTGTGGATGATACTTCGATGTATTCGATCATTGATGTCGGCGGCGATGACCGCGGGGCACTGGCCCTTGGCAGACTTTCCCGTATGATCAGTGACGAAAACAACTACGATATGTTTCTTGTGATCAATCAATACAGACCCCTGACTCCCGATGCGGCAAGCGTAAAGGAAGTTATGGATGAGATCGAAGAAGCAGGCCGGCTGAAATTCACCGGCATTATCAACAACTCCAATCTCGGCGCGGAAACGGATGAGACCTGCGTACTCAATTCGCTTCACTTTGCACAAGAGGTTTCCGAATTAACGAAACTGCCGGTTGTGCTGACATCGGTTGATGAAAAGCTTGCCCCGAAACTTGCCGGAAAGATTGACAATCTGTTTCCGATGAAGCTTCAGAAGCGGCCGGTTGACTAAACGCATTCATATTTCATACCGCGAGGAAAGGAAAGAGGTAATATGGCAAAAATCACGTTCAGAGAAGACGAGTGCAAAGGATGCGGTCTTTGCACGGATGCCTGCCCGAAAGGCATTCTTCAGCTTTCAAAAGAAAAGATCAACAAGAAGGGACATCATCCCGCCGAGTGCATCGATATGGAGCAGTGCATCGGATGCGCATCCTGCGCAATCATGTGCCCGGACTGCATTATCAAGGTCGAAAGGTAAGGTGAATGAAGTGGCAGAAAAAGTTTTGATGAAGGGAAATGAAGCAATTGCGGAAGCGGCGATCCAGGCCGGCTGCCGTCATTACTTCGGTTATCCGATCACTCCGCAGACTGAAATCGCAGCGTACATGGCAAAGAGAATGCCGAAGATCGGCGGAACATTCCTGCAGGCTGAAAGTGAAATCGCAGCCATCAATATGGTTTACGGTGTCGCTTCCGCAGGCAAGCGTGTCATGACATCCTCCTCAAGCCCGGGTATCTCACTCAAGAGCGAAGGCTTATCCTATTTAGCCGGTGCAGATCTGCCTGCGCTTGTTGTCAATGCACAGCGCGGCGGTCCCGGTCTTGGCGGCATTCAGCCTTCCCAGTCTGATTACTTCCAGGCTACAAGAGGCGGCGGACACGGCGACTATCATATGATCGTTCTGGCACCGTCCTCCGTACAGGAAATGGCACAGCTGACAATCCGCGGATTCGAACTGGCGGATGAATACAGAATGACTTCCATGATTCTGGCTGACGGTACAATCGGTCAGATGATGGAGCCGGTTTCCTTTGACTTTGACATCAAGGAAGCTCCCGCAAAGCCCTGGGCTACTACAGGCACAAAGATGGCCAGAGAGCACAATGTCATCAACTCTCTCTATCTGAATGCCGAACAGCTTGAAAAGACAAATATCGAGCGCTATCAGAAGTACGCAGTCATTGAAGAAAAGGAAGCGCTCGCTGAAGAATATCTGACCGAAGATGCAGATATCATTATCGCTGCTTTCGGTATCGCTGCCCGTGTCAGCAGAAACGCTGTCAACGAAGCACGCGCCAACGGCATCAAGGCAGGTCTCATCCGTCCGATCACTCTCTGGCCGTTCCCGAAGAAAGTCTTTGCCAAGGCTGCCGATCATGCAAAGCAGATCATCAGCGTTGAGCTTTCCATGGGTCAGATGATCGAAGATGTCAGACTCGCTACTGAATGCAGAGTACCTGTAAGCCTGTGCTATCGTGTCGGCGGTATGATTCCGACACCGGATCAGGTTTATCAGGCAATTGTTGAAGCCAATGAGAAGGGAGGAAAATAAGATGATCGTATTTGACAAACCGAAATCACTCGCTGATGTTCCTCTTCACTACTGCCCGGGCTGCACCCACGGCATCGTGCACCGCCTTGTTGCGGAAGCAATCGATGAACTCGGGATCGAGGGCAAGACTGTCGGTATCGCTCCTGTCGGCTGCTCGGTTATGGCTTATGATTATTTCAACTGCGATATGATCGAAGCTGCCCACGGACGTGCTCCGGCTGTTGCAACCGGCGTCAAGCGTTCCGATCCGGACAACCTGATTGTCTTTACATATCAGGGTGACGGCGACCTGGCTTCCATCGGTACAGCTGAAACAGTTCACGCTGCCGCAAGAAATGAAAATATCACAGTCATCTTCATCAACAATGCAATTTACGGTATGACCGGCGGCCAGATGGCACCGACCTCACTGCCCGGTCAGGTCACACAGACTTCTCCTTACGGACGCGATGTCAAGGCATGCGGCTATCCGGTCAAGATCTGTGAAATGCTGTCCGAACTCGAAGGTCCGGAATACCTTGAAAGAGTCACTGTCAACAGTGTTGCAAATGTCCGCAAGGCAAAGAAAGCCATCAAGAAAGCATTCCAGAACCAGATTGAAGGCAAGGGCTTCTCACTGATCGAAGTGATCAGCTCCTGCCCGACAAACTGGGGCATGACACCGAAGGAAGCTCTGAAGTGGATCGATGACAACATGATTCCTTACTATCCGCTGGGTGTTTACAAAGACAGAAGCGCCGGAATCGGCGTTGCAAAGAAGGAGGACTGACCATGGCTTCCAGAGAATTCTTATTTGCCGGATTCGGCGGACAGGGTCTTCTGTTCTCAGGCAAGGTTCTTGCCTATAAGGGATTAATCGAAGAGAAGAATGTCAGCTGGCTGCCTTCCTACGGTCCCGAAATGCGCGGCGGTACTGCAAACTGCTCAGTCATTCTTTCCGATGAGCCGGTCGGCGCACCGATCGTTCTGACACCGGATGTGCTTGTCGCAATGAATCTTCCGTCTCTTGACAAATATGAGAAAGCAGTCAGAAAAGGCGGAATCATTCTCGTTGACAGCTCCCTGATCGCAAGAAAAGTTGAGCGCGACGATGTCAGCGTCTACTATGTACCTGCAACAAAACTGGCCGATGAAAATGGATTCAGCCAGCTTGCCAATATGATTCTGATGGGCAAACTGCTCTCTGTTCTCGGTGAATACAACGAGGAAACAGTATCAGCTGCTCTTGAAAAGTGTATTTCAGCACGTCATGCGGATATGCTCGACTATAACCGCAAAGCAATGGAAATCGGAAGAAACTATACAGACTAAAGAAAGTTGAAGGTCAGAACAATGGAAATCAAAATCACCCGTACGGATTCACCGAAACAGCTTCCCGAAAGCAGCACACTCGGCTTCGGAAAGTACTTTACAGATCACATGTTCATCGCCGACTATTCCAAGGAAGAAGGATGGCATGACTACAGAATCGTTCCTTACGGAAACCTCTCCATTTCACCTGCATGTACAGCATTTCATTACGGCACAGAAATCTTCGAAGGCTTAAAGGCTTACAGAAAAGCTGACGGCAGCGTACAGCTGTTCCGTCCGATCGAGAATGCACGCCGTATGAACCGCTCTGCAGAAAGACTCTGCATGCCGCAGTTCCCGGAAGAAGATTTCGTTGAAGCGGTAAAGACCCTTGTAAAAATGGAGGAAAGATGGGTTCCTTCCGATCCGGGCACATCCCTCTATATCCGTCCGTTTACCATCGGCAATGATGAAACTCTCGGTGTCCATGCGGTCAACCATGCGACATTCATCATCATTCTTTCCCCGGTCGGCTCCTACTACAAGGAAGGCCTCAATCCGGTATCCATCATGATTGAAGATCAGGATGTCAGAGCTGTCCGCGGCGGCACAGGCGAAGCTAAGTGCGGCGGCAACTATGCAGCAAGCAACAGAGCAGGCGACAGAGCTGAAAAGAAGGGCTATTCACAGGTTCTCTGGCTCGATGGTGTTGAAAGAAAATACATCGAAGAAGTCGGTGCGATGAATGTCATGTTCAAGATCAACGGCAAGGTTGTCACTCCGGCACTGACCGGCAGTATCCTGCCCGGCATCACCCGCAAATCCATTATCGAAATCCTCAAAAAGGAAGGCTATCCGGTTGAAGAAAGACTGCTGTCTGTCGATGAACTGGCAGCTGCCATGGCTGATGGCTCCCTCGAAGAGGCATGGGGATGCGGAACTGCTGCAGTTGTCAGCCCGATCGGCGAACTGGTTTACAAAGATCAGGTCTACACCGTCAACGAAAAGAAGATCGGCGAACTGACTCAGCATCTTTATGACACACTGACAGCCATTCAGTGGGGCAAGAGCGAAGATCCGTTCGGCTGGACCGTTCAGATTTAACAGCTTTCAGGGGTACATCAAATGAGATGTGCTCCTTTTTCTTTTTTGCAAAAAGAAGATGAAGTTTCTCAAAATATGACATAATTGGAAATAGAAAGAAGGAAACAAGATATGAGAAAAGATTTCGGAAAAAAGACAATTATCACACCGTTACCGGTCGTGATCATCGGAACCTATGATGAAAACGGAAAGCCGAATGCGATGAATGCCGCATGGGCAGGACAGGTCGATGCCGATCAGATCATCATTTCACTCTCAAAGCATCAGACAACCGACAATCTTGAGAAAAACGGCGATTTCACGGTCGCATTCGCAACCAGAAAGACAGTCGTTGAATCCGATTATTTCGGCATCGAATCCGGCCGGAAAGCAGACAAAATCGCAAAGGCAGGCTTTCACGCAGTCAGAGGCACATGCGTCAATGCGCCGGTATTTGAAGAATATCCGCTTGTACTGGAGTGCAAAGTTGTTGAGATGAAACCGGACGGAGACGGGTATCTGCTGACCGGTGAAACCGTGAATATGAGCGTTGATGAATCGATCCTGACAGACGGGAAAGTGGATCTTTCAAAGATGGAGCCGATTATGTTTGACTCTGCCATGAACAAATACAGAGTGATCGGCGAGATCGTTGCCGATGCATTCAAGGCAGGATTTGCACTCAAATGAAACAGCTGATTATCAGAGCCGATGATATCGGCTACAGCGAGGCAGTCAACTACGGCATTCTCAAAACGGTGAAGGACGGTCTTGTCTCTTCCGCCGGACTGATGCCCAATATGCCTTACGCTGCCCATGGACTCGCACTTCTTGAAGGATATGATGTTGCGATCGGCCAGCATACAAATATGTGCCTGGAATATCCGTGCGCAGATCCGGAACTGATTCCTTCACTGATTGATGAAAACGGAAAACTCAAATCATCGAAAACCTACCGTGAAGCATTCAGAAACGGCATTGATTTTGTTGTCTTTGAAGAAGCGGTCATTGAAATCGAAGCACAATATCAGAAATTCAAGGAACTGACAGGAAAAGAGCCTTCCTATTTCGAAGCACATGCGGTCATTTCGGAAAATCTGAACAAAGCACTGGCTTATGTGGCAGACAAATACGGTCTGCGCTTTCAGCCGCTGAAACTGGACGGCCATTCAACCTTTGACGGCAAGCCGATTCAGATTCTGCCGATGGAATCTTCCAAACCGGATTATGATCCGTTTGAAACACTGAAGAGGGGAATTCTTGAAGTCGCAAGGGAAGATATGCCCAATGTCTTCATCGGTCACCCCGGTTATGTGGATGATTATCTGATGAAGAATTCAAGCCTGAATATCAACCGCACAAAAGAAGCAGCCATGCTGTGCGATCCGGAAGTGAAGAAATGGCTTGATGAACATGATGTTGAACTGATCAGCTACGACGATATCTGATTGAAAAAACAAATGAATATGACTGACGGGAGAGCTGAAAAGCTGATCCCGTTTTCATTTGTTCTGCAATGCATGAATCATGGTCATATTTAAGATTTCACTGTTACCTATTGACCGGCGGTCAAAAACGATGTAAGTAATATATGTACACACGAAAGGAAGGTATTGAATATGGATATCGGAAATAAAGTGACAAGAACTTACCCCCGTACAGCGGAGAGCGCACAGTCTGCAGCTTATGCATTAGCAGAGTATCTGGATGTGAAGAAGAACATGATCACCCAGACAATGCGCACAAGAAGCGGCTATACGATTCAGTGCCGTGGCGATGCGGGAGCTGAGTGGACAAAGTATCTCGGCATGGACGCAGCCCTGGCAGTTGATTTTGAACAGGATGACGCCACCATGAAGGTGACCATCGGCTTTGAAAAATGGGCCGAAAAACTCGGCATTGCGGCAGCCGGAGCAGTCTTCTTCCATCCGCTGATTCTGACGGCAGGCATCGGTGCTTTAAGACAGGCTACCATGACCGATGAAATCTTCTCCTTCATTGAGGACTATCTCGGCGTTGAGCCGATTGTCAGGGAAGAGATCAAGGAAGAATCTGTCACCCGTGTACAGCCGGCTGAAGCTGAAAAGAATCTCTGCCCGTATTGCGGAACCGAAAACAGAATCGGTGCCCTCTACTGCAAGGCGTGCGGCTCCAAGATGGTGAAGGAAAAGACATACTGTCCGCATTGCAATGGCGAACTGGATGGGGATGAAGTCTTCTGTCCGTACTGCGGTGAAAAACTGAAGTAATGCATGAATCCGCTTCACGCTGTGTGGAGCGGTTTTTCTTTGCATGAGAGCGGCTGATGTGATTTATGTTATTATTTTTATTGATAATAAGGAGTTCACATTATGGCTGGCATGCAGGCAATTCTTGAACAGGATAAAGAACGTTTTCTCCATAATGCGGCGGCTGCGAAATCTTCGGCTGAAACAGTCCGCTGCGTTGAGGAGGAATTAAGCAGAATGCTCACTCTCTATAACGAAGAAGAGACAAGCGAAAAAATCAAGACAACCGCGATGGCGATGATTGAAGCATTACGCACATCGGCGGGGTTTCTGGATTGCGACGGACAGTCAACCATCTGGTCAAAATCGGAATACCGTCCCGATCATGAGAAAGCTAAAAAATCGCCATGGTTTTTCATTCTGGCAATCGTCGGCATCCTGCTGGCGGCAGGAGCGGCAGCGGTTCTGATTCTTTTAACCGATATGGTTCCGCCGAGTCCCAATATGATTCTCGGGCTGTCACTGTGGGCAGGGGCGCTCATCTGTCTTTTTGTATCAGGTCTGATTTCAGCAAAGTCAAAAAAGAAAAATGATGAAGAGCTCTATGCAGAAACGATCCCGGATGGGGCAAAGACGTATCATGTATTGCTCGCCGGTGCGGCTGCCATGGACAGAACACTGAATCTCATCAGAAGCGAAGAAACGCTTCTTGCAAAGCAGGCACTGCTTGATGAAAAAGAAGGCATGAAGAAGGAAGATATCCAGCTGTTAAGCGGACTGCTTGAAAATGCCTATGCCCAGCGGAATGACGAATTTGCGGCAGAAGTCATTTCCGATGTGAAATTCTATCTTCATAAAAAACAGATCGAAGTGGTTGATTTCAACGGCGAGAATAAAAATCTCTTTGAGAGAATGCCCGGCTCAGCCAGACTGACAATCCGTCCGGCCCTTGTCATTGCCAATACGGTTCTGCGCAAAGGTCTGGCGGCAGGAGAATGAATATGAACAGGTTTTACGGATTTGACCTCGGCGATGCGGAAAGCGCCGTTACCAGACTCGACAGCACAAAGGATCTGATACCCGAAGTGCTGAATATCAATGAAGCAAAAAGCTTTATCACCGCTTATGCACTTCTCAAAGACGGTAAGCTGTTGATTGGCGAAGGGGCATGTTACAACCCGGATGCGATCAAGCGCAAGGAAAGATTCAAAAGCCGCTTCCTGATTGATCCGGAAGCATTGAGTGATGTCAAAAGCTTTGCGTCGGGAGTGCTTGGCGAATTATATCTCAGCGGTCAGCTGATCCAGGGAGAGGACTGCTGTTTCTATATCGGCTGTCCGGCCGGATGGGACAGGGTTGCCCGTGAAGAATACAGAATGATCTTTGAAAAGACCGGATACCCGCCCGCAAAAATCATTTCCGAATCAAGAGCCGCTCTTGTTTCGGCATGCCAGTCCAAGCATCTGCAGGTCGGCTATGACATTCTCAATAAGCCGGTTCTTGTTGTCGATATCGGTTCTTCAACCACCGACTTTGCCTATATCAACGGCGGCCGTGAAGTGGAACTGAAAACCGGCGGTGAAGTGTTCTTAGGCGGCGGGATCATGGATGAGATTCTGCTGGAAGAATCAATTAAGCGTTCCCCCAATGAGAAGAAAATCAGGAATATTTTCAAAGAGAGCGAGCCGTGGCAGAGCTATTGCGACTTTGCGGCAAGAAGACTCAAGGAAAAATATTTCTCTGATGAGGATTACTGGAAACACAATACATGCACGCAGCCGGTTACAATCCCGCACGGACTGATTCCGGTGAAACTGACGCTTACAATCAACGAAGAGATTGCCGATCAGCTCTTCAATCAGAAAGTTGAAAGACTGGAAAACAAGTCATTCAAGGAAGTCTTCCTGGACAGCCTGAAACAGGCAAAGGAAGCGATCACCGACAGACAGCCTGAACTGATCTTCCTGACCGGCGGCGTTTCCAAAATGCCTGTCATCCGTACATGGTGCCGTCAGGCATTCCCGGATGCGGTTGTCATTTCTTCCAGCGAACCGGAATTCTCGGTCGCTTCCGGACTTGCCTGGTGCGGCAAGATCGATGAAGAGTTAAGACAGTTCAAGGAAGAAATCAGCCGTCTGGTGGAATCAAGCCAGGTGGAACGGATTGTCGAAAGTCATATCAATGAACTTTATCATGATGCGGTTGAATCGATGGTAGAACCGATTCTCGAACATGTGGCACTTCCGATCACAGAAAGATGGAGATCCGGTTCGATTGAAAAGCTGGCTGAAATCGATGCGATCATGGAGAAGGAGATTGATTCCTATCTCCATACCGATGAAGCAAGGCAGTTATTGATGAAGCCGGTTTCCAAATGGCTCAAGACAGTTTCCTATGAACTGGAAGAATTCACGATGCCGATCTGTGTGAAGCACAATGTGCCTTATTCCGCTCTGTCACTCAATTCCTATCTTTCAATGAGCGATATCGAAATCAATGTTGAGGCAAAGAGTCTGTTTGCTTTAAAGGAAATCACATGGCTGATCGATGCGACCGTGTCGATTGTGATCGGACTTTTATGCGGAGGCGGCGGAATTGCGCTGGTCGCCAACGGTCTGCCCGGCATTGTGGCAGGAGCTGTCGTATCATTACTGATCCTGGCGCTTGGCAAAGAGAAGATGCAGGAAATGCTGTTAAATTCAAGGATTCCGAAGCCGGTGCGTCTGATGATTCCGAAAAGCCATCTGAAAGCACGCCTTGATGTGATTTCTTCCGAAGTGAAAAACAGCCTTTATGCAAAGCTCGAACAGGAAAAGAATGAAGAAATCACCGAGCGGCTTGTCAAAGAGATTTCGCTGCAGATTGAAACATGTCTTTCCAAGATGGCGGAAGTCGTCGAAATTCCGCTCGGTTAAACAATTGAAGCAGAGAATGAAACGCATATTCTCTGCTTTTAATATGATCATGAAAATATTTACATTAATTTGAAAATAATTGCAGAAAATATGTTCAAACTGTGAAAATGAGAATTGTTTTTCATGGAAAGCGTTTTATAATTGTCATTGTCTGATTTATAAATAACGGACAAAAGTGAGGGAAAGAAATGGATTACAAGAAATTAGTGAAAGGCGGGCTGGCAGCTCTGATGGCACTGTCAATGACAGCCTGCGGCAATTCTGGATCCTCTGAGGGCAGCGGTTCTTCATCCGAAGGCAATGCAGGCGCAATCAAACTTGGCGCTTCCGGCCCGATCACAGGCAATGCGGCCGTGTATGGCCTGGCAGTCCAGCATGCAGCCGAGATTGCGATTGAAGAAGTCAACGCGCTTGGCGGAACACAGATTGAAATGAATTTCCAGGATGACCAGGCGGATGGCGAAAAGGCGGTTTCCGCTTACAACGCACTGATGGACTGGGGTATGCAGATTTCTCTTGGCACAGTTACATCCGGTAGCGGCCAGGCAGTCGCTCCGAACTATGCGCAGGACAATATCTTCGCGCTCACACCGTCCGGCAGCTCCACAGCGATCATTTACAGAGACGCCACAAACAATACAGATCCGTACGGTGTCCTGTTCCAGATGTGCTTCACAGATCCCAACCAGGGAACAGCTTCGGCTGACTATCTGAAGGCGCACAGTGAGCTCGGCTCCAAGATCGGTATCATTTACAGAAGCGATGACAACTACTCCACAGGCATCTACAACACCTTCAAGGCGGAAGCGGACAAGATCGGTCTGACCATTGTCGACACCGAGACATTCATTGATTCCGATACGGACTATTCCGTTCAGGTCAAGAAGCTTGCCGATGCGGGTGCTGATATTGTCTTCCTGCCGATTTACTACCAGCCGGCTTCCCAGATCCTCGTTGAGGCAAACAAGCAGGGCTATGCGCCGAACTTCTTCGGATGCGACGGCATGGACGGTATCCTGGCTCTGGAAAACTTCGATACATCCCTGGCAGAGGGACTGTATATGCTGACACCGTTCTCCGCTGACGCAGAGGATGAGAAGACTGCAAATTTCGTAAAGAAGTATACTGACAAGTACGGTGAGGTTCCGAACCAGTTTGCGGCTGACGCATATGACTGCATCTATGCGATCAAGCAGGCAATCGACAATGCCGGCATCACTTCTGATATGTCAACTGACGATATCACAGCAGCTATGATCAAAGAATTCACTTCCATGACATTCGACGGCATCACAGGTCTGTCCATGACATGGTCCGAAAGCGGTGAAGTGTCCAAGGCACCGAAGGCTGTCATTATCGAAAACGGCGTTTACGTCGGCGTTGAGTAATCATCAGTTACTGAACTTTCATGAAAGGTTGCCAATCTGAAATATGCTTGGTAACCTTGTTTTGTTTTTACGAAGGAGGAATGCCTATGGCTTTCTTATCATACTTAATCAGCGGGTTGGGTCTGGGCAGTGTGTATGCGATCATCGCACTTGGCTATTCAATGGTTTACGGCATCGCGAAAATGCTCAACTTCGCCCATGGCGATATCATCATGGCCGGCGCCTTCGCGTCATTTTTCGCAATGACATCCGCCGGAATGCCTCTGATCGCGGCAGCCGCGATTGCGATGGTGATCTGCACCCTGCTTGGCGTCACCATTGAAAGACTCGCTTACAAACCGTTACGCAATGCGTCAAGTCTTTCCGTACTGATCACCGCCATCGGTGTCAGCTATTTCCTGCAGAATGCGGCCCAGCTGATGTTCGGCTCGGACACGAAGATTTATCCGACCGTTCTGAACGGATCATTTTCTCTGTTCGGCGGGCAGCTTTCCGTTTCCTATCTTTCCATCGTGACCATCCTGACATGCGTTGTCATCATGGGTGCTCTGACACTTTTTATCAATAAAACAAAAACCGGCAAGGCGATGCGGGCCTGCTCCGAAGACAAAGGAGCGGCGGTATTGATGGGCATCAACGTCAACCGCATCATCTCAATCACATTCGCCATCGGCTCAGGTCTTGCGGCGGTGGCGGCGGTGCTCTTATGCGCTGCCTATCCGAGCGTTTATCCGACCCTTGGCTCCATGCCCGGCATCCGCGCCTTCACGGCGGCCGTGTTCGGCGGCATCGGCTCCATTCCTGGCGCGTTTCTTGGCGGTCTGATGCTTGGCGTCATTGAGACCTTTGCCAAGGCTTATATTTCAACCCAGCTTTCCGATGCGATCGTGTTCGCGGTGCTGATCATTGTATTGCTGATCAGGCCGACCGGACTGCTCGGAAAGAAAGTCAGCGTGAAAGTGTAGGTGGGAATCATGAAAGGATTATTGAATTGGCTGTTCGGCGCAAAGCGGCGCAGCAGGTCAATCAGCTTTATGATTGTCATCATCAGCTATATCGTTCTGAGTATCATGATCTCCACCGGAAATCTTTCCAGACTCATGATGTCTCTTCTGGTGCCGGTATGCGCCTATATCGTGGCGGCGCTCGGACTGAATCTGAACGTCGGCATTTCGGGTGAGCTGAACCTCGGCCAGGCGGGCTTTATGAGCATCGGCGCCTTTACGGCGGTCATTCTTTCCGGCATTTTCAGCGCAAACGGAATGAATCCTGCACTGATTCTGCTCATCTGCATCATCGCAGGCGCTGTGATGGCAGCTTTGACCGGCTGGCTGATCAGTGTGCCTGTGCTGAAACTGCAGGGCGACTATCTGGCCATTGTCACACTTGCCTTCGGTCAGATCATCATGTCCCTGGTCAACAACCTCTATGCCGGTTTTGACGCAGACGGACTTCATTTCGCATTTGTCACAAACACGATTGAACTTGGCGAAGGCGGAAAAATGCTGATCTCAGGCCCGATGGGGGCCACCGGTGTCCACACCGCCTCCAGCTTCACCGCAGGCTTCATCCTGATTCTCTGCGCGCTGTTTGTGGTTTACAACCTGATTGATTCGCGCAGCGGCAGAGCCATCATGGCAGCCCGCGACAACCGCATCGCGGCGGAATCCGTCGGTATTGCCGTATCAAAGACAAAGACGCTTGCCTTTGTGATCTCCAGCTGTCTGGCTGGTGCGGCGGGTGCGCTTTATGCATTGAATTATTCATCCTTTGTGGCAACAAAGTTCGACTTCAACAATTCCATTCTTCTGTTGGTCTATGTCGTGCTTGGCGGACTCAGCAATATGAGCGGAACGATCATTTCCACAGCCCTGCTTGTCATCCTGCCGGAAATGCTGAGATTCCTGCAGTCCTACCGTATGCTCATCTATGCGGTGGTGCTGATTGTGATCATGCTGGTGTCCAACAATGAATGGCTCAAAGTGAAGACGGAACAGCTGAAAAAGAAGCTCACCTCAAAGCGGAAGGGGGTTCAGTAACATGTCTGAAACAAAAACACCCGTTCTGAAAGTGACGGATCTCGGCATTGACTTCGGCGGTCTGACCGCGGTCAACGATCTGTCCATGAATGTATATGAAAATGAGATCTGCGGTCTGATCGGCCCCAATGGCGCCGGCAAGACGACCGTGTTCAACATGCTGACAAAGGTCTACCAGCCAAGCAGAGGAACGATTGAACTGTGCGGCAAGAGTACGGAAAAAATGAGCACCATCGATGTGAACAAAGCGGGAATTGCCAGAACATTCCAGAATATCCGCCTTTTCATGAATATGAGCGTTCTTGACAATGTCAAGACAGGTCTGCACAACGATATCAGCTACAGCATAATCGAATCCATCCTCCGTCTGCCCCGTTTCGCAGAGCAGGAGAAGGAGGCGGATGCCAAAGCCATGGAGCTGTTAAAGATCTTCGGCCTTGACACAAAGGCGGATGTGATTGCCGGCAACCTTCCCTATGGCGAACAGCGCAGACTTGAGATTGCGCGTGCACTGGCAACCGATCCGAAGCTGCTGCTTCTGGATGAGCCGGCCGCCGGCATGAACCCGCAGGAGACGGATGAGCTGATGAAGACTATCCGCTTCGTGCGCGACCATTTCAAAATCGCCATCCTTCTGATTGAACATGACATGAAGCTCGTCATGGGCATCTGTGAAAGAATCACCGTACTCAACTTCGGTATGATGCTGGCACAGGGAACCCCGGCTGAGATTCAGTCCGATCCGGAAGTGATCAGGGCGTATCTGGGAGAGTGACAATTATGCTGAAAGTGGAAAATCTGAGTGTCAGATACGGTATGATCGAAGCCATCAGGAATATCTCATTCGAGGTCAATGACGGCGAGATCGTCACTCTGATCGGTGCCAACGGCGCCGGCAAAACAACAACCCTGCAGACCATCTCCGGTCTGCTCAAACCCGCCTCAGGCGCGGTTTATCTCGATGGCCAGGATATCACAAAGATTCCTCCCCACAAGATCGTCACGATGGGCCTTGCCCAGGTGCCGGAGGGCAGACGTGTATTCGCCCAGATGAGCGTGATTGAAAATCTTGAGCTCGGCGCCTATTACCGCAAAGACAGAAACGGCATAGAGGCGGACATGAAAAATGTCTTCGCGCTCTTCCCACGTCTTGAGGAACGAAAGAATCAGCTGGCCGGCACTCTGTCCGGCGGCGAACAGCAGATGCTCGCGATGGGCAGGGCATTAATGGCGAAGCCGAAGATCATGCTGATGGATGAGCCGTCCATGGGCCTTTCCCCGCTGCTTGTCAGGGAAATCTTCCGTATTATTGAAGATATCAATCAGCAGGGAACCACTGTGCTTCTGGTTGAACAGAATGCTAAAATGGCATTGGGAATCGCTGACCGTGCCTATGTTCTGGAAACCGGCAAAATCACCCTGGAAGGAACCGGCGCCGAACTGGCAGCCAGTGAACAGGTAAGAAAGGCTTACCTCGGAGGATAATCAACTATGTATGTCAAGGATCATATGACAAAGAATCCCATTTGCATCTCCCCGGACACATCGATTTCGAAATCCCTGGATCTGATGGCAAAGAATCATTTCCACCGTCTTCCGGTTGTCGATGAAAACGGGAAACTGACCGGTCTCATCACCGAAGGTCTGGTCAGTGAATCAAGCGGAAAGAACCAGACCAGCCTGGATATCTTCCAGCTGAACTATCTGCTTTCCAGAACAAAGGCGAAGGATATCATGATCACGGATGTCACAACCATCTCACCGGATGTGTTCCTTGAGGAAGCGGCAGGCGCCATGCTCAAGGCGGGCATCAGCGTGCTTCCGGTCATTGATGATGAGCGCAGGGTCGTCGGCATCATCACCGAGAAAGATATTTTCCAGGCATTCCTGGATCTGATGGGACACGGCAGACAGGGAACCAAGTTCATCATCAAGTGCGATAATGTTCCGGGCGTTCTCTACAAGCTTGCCAAGTGCTTCGCGGATGAGGATGCCAACCTGGAGAGTCTTGCCGTCTATCACAGCGAGGAAAGAGGAACGGAAGTCGTGATCAAGGCAACCGGAGAGGTTTCGGTTGAAGAGATGACTGAAGTTCTGGCAAAGGCGGGATTCAATTCCGAATATGTCATCCAGACAAGCAAAGATGGTCAGGTGATTGTCTGGAAAGCACCCGATCAGGCATAAACAGGTCATAACGACCTGTTTTTGTTGATAAGCAACGTTCACAAAATGATCCATTTTCGCTATAATGTACGGGCATTATTGATAAGGAGGCCGATATGAGCGATATCAGTGAGAAAATCCGGCAGGCGGTGAAAACTTCTGTCAAAGAGGCATTCGATCTTGAACCGGAAGAAAATATGGTGATGGTGGAAAGACCGCGTGATCCGAAAATGGGGGACTATTCAACCAACATTGCAATGCGTCTGGCGAAAAGTCTGCACAGAAAGCCGACAGATATCGCTGCCGACCTGACACCTGTGATTGAAAAGAATCTGCCTGAGGCAAGCTCGGTGACTGTCGCCGGTGCAGGCTTTATCAACTTCGTCATTTCCGAAACAGCTCTGTCGGATGTCATCAACGTCATTCTTGATGCCGGCGATGCATATGGCAGAAACAATTCCGGTAACGGCGAGAAGGTTCTTGTTGAATATGTTTCCGCAAACCCGACCGGTGATCTGCATTGCGGCCATGCACGCGGAGCTGCCTGGGGCGATGCTGTCACAAGAGTGCTGAAAGCAAGCGGCTATGATGTCCTGAGAGAATACTATGTCAATGACGCCGGCAACCAGATTGAAATGCTCGCACTTTCACTGATTGCCAGATACAACGAATATTTCGGACAGCCGTTCGAACTGCCCGAAGACGGCTATCATGCTGAAGATGTGAAGCAGATTGCCATTGCCATCGCTGAACAGGATGGCGACAAGTGGCTGAATGCCGATCCGGATGAAAGAAAAGCCTACTTCAAGGAAGAGGGTATCAAGCGTGAGCTTGCCAAGATCGAAAAGGATCTTGAGCTCTACAGAGTTTCCTTTGACTCCTGGATTCATGAGCGCTTCTTCTATGAGAATGACAGCCTCAGAATCGAGCAGGTGCTGCAGACAATGAAGCAGAAGGATCTGACTTACGAAAAGGATGGTGCTCTCTGGTTCAGAAGCACAGCGTTCGGCGATGACAAAGACCGTGTTCTCAGGAAAGCAAGCGGACTTCTGACATATCTCACACCGGATATTGCCAACCATGTCTATAAGCTTGAAAGAGGCTATACAAAGCTGATCGACCTCTGGGGTGCGGATCATCACAGCTATGTGACCCGTATGAAGTGCGCTCTGGAAGCACTCGGCTATCCGAAGGACTGCCTTGAAGTCGATCTGATTCAGATGGTCAGAATGGTCGAAAACGGCGAAGAAGTCAAGATGAGCAAGCGTACCGGCAATGCAATCACTCTGAGAGAACTCTGCGAAGATGTCGGAGTCGATGCGGCAAGATATTTCTTTGTGTCCAAGGAAGTCGGCACACATATGGATTTTGATATGAATCTGGCAAGAGAAAAAAGCAATGACAATCCTGTCTACTATGCACAATACGCTTACACCAGAATGTTCAACATCCTTCATAAGGCAGATACACCGGCATTCGAAAGACTTGAGAAGTATGACCTTCTCAGCGACCCCAAGGAAGCTGCACTGCTCAAGCAGATCACAGAATTCCCGAAGGTTGTCGCCGATGCCGCTAAAACCAGAATGCCCAACAGAATCTGTGCATACTGCCAGAATCTTGCCCGTGATTTCCACAGCTATTACAACAGCTGCAGAGTTGCCGATCCCGAACATCCTGAACTGACAAACCAGAGACTCGGACTTGTGAACGCATGTATGATCACAATGAAGAACGCTCTTGATCTGATCGGTGTCAGCGCTCCTGAAAAGATGTAATCAACTGAAGATCTGATCTTTTGATAAAGACCGGATCTTTTTTTCAGTTATGCAGAAAACGGATCAGCGGATATGATCTTTAAGCATTTGCTTTTTCGAAGCACATTTTTCAAAATGAATATGAGAAAGAGGAAATAAAAATGGAATATGCAGAAATCAGAGAATCATTCAGAATCCCGCTGATCGGATTTGGCACATGGGATCTGAGAGGCGGACAGTGTGTCAATTGCGTCAGGGAAGCACTTGATGCGGGATACCGCCTGATTGATACAGCGATCATGTACGGCAATGAAAAGGAAGTCGGCCGGGCAGTCAGAGAGAGTAATTACGACAGAAGCGAAATCTTTGTGACTGACAAGATCAACTCTCCGTATGCATCATATGAAAAAACAAAGAAGGCAGTCGATCACTGTCTTGAGACAACCGGTCTTGATTATCTCGATCTGATTCTTGTCCATGAGCCCTATCAGGCGTATTGCGATATGTACAGAGCTCTTGAAGAAGCTTATTCAGAAGGCAAAATCAGGGCAATCGGTGTTTCCAATCTGAACAGAAGACTTTATGACAGATTAAGAAAAAGTGCAGATACAATTCCTTTCGTCAATCAGGTGGAATGCCATGTCTATTATTCACAGCTGCCTTATGTAGAATATCTGAGAGAAAACGGAACGATCATGCAGAGCTGGGCACCGTTTACGGAAGGCAGAAGACGTATATTCGATGAACCGGTTTTGAAGGAGATTGCATACAGCCATCAGAAAACATCTGCTCAGATTGCATTGAAATATCTTGTGCAGAATCAGATTCCGGTGATTCCAAAATCGAGCAAGCCGGCAAGAATCAGAGAAAATATCGATCTCTTTGATTTCACATTGAGTGAAGAAGAAATGAACCGGATTCAGACACTGAATGAAGGTCATTCACTGTTCGGCTGGTACGAAGAGTAAACAGGGACGGCAGGTGCCGTCCTTTTAAGTAACGAATCCAGCGATTGTGTTACATAGGAAACCCGATCAGCTTAACTGTACTTCGGAAGGAAGAATGGGAATGTTACATTAAAGTCAGAAAAGAGAACAGGAGAGCACTTATGGATATTTTTGAAAAACTGAAATCAGGCGAACCGGTTGACATGCATTCCGAACAATACAGACCGGTTGTTGCAGAACTTCACCGCACATACAAAGCATTGCATCATCTCAACCATGCCGAGCCGCTCACTGAGGAATTTGATGAAGCTCTGAAAGAACTGTTTGACGGAAATGTCCCGGCAGGTCTCGGCCTGTTTGCGCCGGTGCAGATCGATTTCCCCAAACAGATGACATTCGGAAATCATGTCTTCCTCAATCACAGCTTCACCGCCATGTCGATCGGCGGAATTGAAATCGGCGACAATGTTCAGATCGGTCCGCATGTCACGATCGTGACCGACAACCATGATTTTGACAATCGCTACATCCTGAAATGCCGCACGGTCAGAATCGAAAAGAATGCATGGATCGGTGCCGGTGCTTCGATTATGCCGGGCGTCACAATCGGCGAGAATGCTGTTGTGGCAGGCGGTGCAGTCGTCACAAAGGATGTTCCGTCAAATGCAATTGTCGGGGGCAATCCTGCCAGAGTGATCAAAATGCTTGACGGGAAAAAATAAGAAAGAGGAAGCAGAAGATGATCAGACCGATTAAAATCAGAGGAATTGAAAAAGAATTCATGCCGATCGGATACGGATGCATGGGCCAGACCCATTCCTATGGCATGAAGGGTGCAGAAAACAAAATGACTGAGCTTCTGCAATATGCAAAAGAAACAGGCTATGTGATGTTTGATACCGCACCTGCCTACGGTCCTGACAATGAGAGGTACCTCGGAACTGCTTTGAAAGACTGCCGTGAGGATGTGCTGATCGCAACCAAATTCGGCATTCTCCATATGCCGGAGGAAGGCGGTTCGATGGATCTTGACAGCTCACATGATTCAATTCTGAAGCAGGTAGACGAATCTCTTGCAAGACTTGGCACAGAATACATCGACCTCTACTACCAGCACCGCATTGATCCGAATACTTCACCGGAAGAAGTGGCGGAAACGATGAAGAAACTTCATGAAGCAGGAAAGATCAGGGCGTGGGGTGTCTCCTTCGCGCCGGTTGACTACATCAGACGGGCGCATGCAGTCTTCCCGCTTTCGGCAGTTGAAAATATGTACAACATGCTCGACCGTGAAGATGAAGCGACGTATTTCGATCTTTGCGAAGAGCTGGGTCTTGCTTATGTAAGTGCCTGTCCGCTTGCCAAGGGATTCCTTTCCGGAACAATAAACAAAAAGACAACATACCGCGAAGGCGACTGGCGCAGCAGAATGCCGTTATTCTCGGATGAAGCGATCGATCAGAATCAGGTACTGCTTGAACTGATCAATGACTTTGCTGAAAAGAAAAATGCGACAGCTGCGCAGATTTCTCTTGCCTGGGAAATGCATCAAAGACCGTTCCTGATTCCGATTCCCGGCACAACCAAAAAGCACAGAGTCAAAGAAAATTACGATTCTGTCTATGTTGATCTCTGTGAAGATGAAATGCGTCAGATCAATGAGCAGCTTGCCCGCCTTGATACGGTCGGCATGCGCGGTTCACGAAAATAATAAAAAGTTCATACAGCGGCTGAAATCTCATCTTCAGGGCCGAGACTTTGTGAGATCAGCCGTTTTTTTGTATTGCGGATGAATCATTCTGTCTGTTCTTCAGTATGCCTCAGGGAATACGGCGGTATGATATCATTGAGTGGAGAAACCATCCGGAGGCTCATTATGGACAAAACAATTGAATATGTGATTGAAGTCGCCCGCTGCGGAGGAATCGCGAAAGCAGCGAGAAATCTTTATATTACCCCGAGTGCTCTCAGCAAGTTCATCATTCAGAAGGAAAAAGAAATCGGGGTCAGACTTTTCGTGCGGCAGGGCAACCGGTTTACGCTGACATATCCCGGCGAGCGCTATGTGGAAATGCTGAAGGAAGAAGAAAAGCTGTATGAAAAAATGAAGCGTGAAATGGCGCGCCTGGCAGATCTTTATTCAGGCAGAATGCGGGTCGGTTTTCAGATGTCCTTTGCCGAACTGATGACCGCAAAAGTTCTGCCGATGCTGCAGGACGAGTATCCGTCAATCAATGTATTCATGGAAGAAAACAGCACATCGGAACTGCTGAAGATGCTGAAGAAAAAACAGCTGGATGTGATCCTGAGCCTGATTGATGAAACGGATGAAGATCTGATTTATGACAGAATCGTCGACAGTCCGGTGGTGATCGCCGCCGCTAAGGATTCGCCGCTGTGCCGAAAAGCAATTGCCAAAGAAGGCTTCAGCCATCCCTGGATCGGCAGTGAAGATCTGATCAATGAGCGGATCATATTTGACCGCGATGAAAGAAGTTTCCGCAGATATGCGGGCAATCTGCTGGATCAGGATCAGATATCTCTGCACAGCGATATCACCGTAACGAATGCGAGAACCGCATTGATGTGTGTGAAGCAGGATCTCGGGATTATTGTTCTGCCCGAAATCCTTGTACATGAACTGGGGTTTACGGATCAGGTTGATGTTTATTCTTTCGGGAGCGAACAGCAGTATGCAACATTGGCAGCAGTGTCTGATCCAAAGACAGTTGCGGCGAATGAAGTAAAGACATTCAGCACAATTGTCAAAGAAATTGTCGTCAACCAAAAGGTTGACAAATCGTGAATTTAATGAACTTCAAGTAATTATTTACAGGTGCTAGACTTCAGCTAGATAAAGAAAGGAAAAATCAACTAATGTCTGGTACTCTTATCATTTGCCTGGTTATCAGCCTGTTCACTGTCATCAGCTACATACTGGCCAAGATTCCCATGGCTCTTACCGCAGTCATCTCACTCGCTGCATTTGTTCTGTTCGGCTGTCTTTCACCGGAGGAAGCATTAGGCTTCTTCGGAAACGCCAACGGCATCATGATCATGTCCATGTTTGTGGTGGCAGCCGGTCTGCAGAGAACAAAATTCGTCAAGACTGTTGCAAACTCAGTCAATCAATTCGCCAAAGGCTCACTGGTCAAGGTTATGGCCGGCTATGTTCTTGTTTCGGTAATCCTCAGCCAGTTCATTCAGAGCCCGATGATTGTCTTCGGTATTATGGCTCCGATGATGATCGAAACATGTAAGAGCATGGATGTCAGTCCCTCCAAAGTGATGTTCCCGCTCGGAATTTCCGCAATCGCAACATGTTCCGCTTTCCCACTCGGAAGCGGTGCTACCGTCGCTGCCGAGCTGAACGGATATCTTACCGCCAGTGAATATACCGATTTCACGGTTGCTCTGACTGACCCGATGAAAGCACGTTTCCCGCTTGTCATCGTATGTATCATCTGGTGTGTCTTCTTTGCTTCAAAGTTCGCTCCGGATCATAAAGTTGAAAACAGCGGAGCTGCCCTTGAAAAGGGAAGAAAGCCTGAAGAAAAACCTGCACTGCCGCCGTTCCAGGAAGCAGCCGGCTACATTATCTTCTTTGCAGTCACAATTGCTCTTCTGTTCCAGAGACAGATCAATTCCGTTCTGACTGCTCCGACCTGGCTGATCTGTTTCATCGGTGCCGTTCTCATGGTTGCCTGCGGCGTACTGAAAGGCAAAGAAGCACTCAGAACTCTGAATCTTTCGATGTATCTGCTGTTTGTCGGTGCAATGGCAATGTCAGGTGCTCTTGCAAACTCCGGAGCAGGTCAGCTGATCGGTGATGCAATCGCTTCCGTTGCCCGCAGTGTCGGCAATCCTTATATCATCGGCCTGGTATTCTTCCTTGTACCGTTCCTTCTGACCCAGGTGATGCAGAATCGCGGCGTCATGATGATCTTCATCCCGATCGCAATTCAGGCATGCAAGAGCATGGGTGCAAATCCGGTCGGTATTGTCATCATGGTTCAGGCAGCATGCCTGACCGCATTCATGACACCGATGGCGACACCGGCAGTGCCGATGATCATGGCTGAAGGCAATTATTCCTTCGGCGATATGGTGAAGCAGTCACTGATTCCGGCCGTGCTCTTCTGCATTGTCACGGTTCTCTGGACAATGACAGCGTTCCCGCTGTTCGGATGATCATGATTGATCAGAAATAAAAGGAGCATTCATATGAAAATTACATCAATTGAACTTGTTCCCGCCAGCAAATATCTCTTTATCAGAATTCATACGGATGCAGGGATCCACGGCACCGGCGAAGTCGGCGCATGGGGCTATCTTGACGGCTGCATCGGTGTTCTGAAAAAGTTTGAAGATTATCTGATCGGCCAGGATCCCTTCAGAATTGAACATCACTGGCAGTATCTCTACCGCAGCATGTATTTCCGCGGTTCCATTCTCATGAGTGCACTTTCGGCAGTGGACATCGCATTGTGGGATATCAAAGGGAAGGCGCTTGGCGTTCCTGTGTATGAACTGCTTGGCGGCAAATGCCGTGACAAAGTCAGAAGCTATGAAGCAGTCTTCAAGTTCACACCCGAAGATATCGCAAAGCGCTGTGCTGAACTGAAAGAATCCGGCTTTGATGCGGCAAGACTGATGATTACGGGAGATATCCGTCTGAAACAGGCAGAACGCAGATCCAGTATCTACAATGCAAAAGTATCGGATTATATTGCAATCGTAAAAGCTGTCAGAGAAGCGGTCGGAGATGATTTCGATATGATTCTCGAATGTCACCGCAGCATGGATCCGATGGAAGCTCTCGCTTTTGCAAAAGGCGTTGAATAGTACAGACCTCTGTTCCTTGAAGATCCGATCGGACCGGATTCTCCTGAGACAATGGCGGATATTGCAAAGAGAACAGCAATCCCGGTTGCGACCGGCGAGAGGTTCATCAACATCCAGGAATTTGAAACAATTTTCAGACTGCAGGCTGCAAGATACGTCCGTCCGGATGTCTGTGCTCTCGGCGGTCTGACCCCGTCCAAGAAAGTTGCCGCGATGGCGGAAGCCAACTACTGCAAGATCGTACCGCATAATCCGCTCGGCCCTGTCTCCACGGCAGCCTGTCTGCAGCTGGATGCGGCGATTCCCAATTTTGCGATTCAGGAATTCCCTTCTTTCTATCATCAGGGAAATGAAAGCGAAATGACGAAGGAACCGCTGGTTGAGGAAAAGGGATATATTCTGATCCCCGACAGACCGGGTATCGGAATTGAACTGGCAGATGATATCACCGAACGGTTCCCGGCGAAAGCACGCAGTATTTCTGCACAGATTGCCTATGACGGTTCCGTTTACGATGTGTAAGGGAAAAAACGATGAACAGAGCTGAATTTATTGAAAGCTGCCGCACATTAAGCGAAGAGCAGCTGTATGAAATCGCCGCAAAAAGCCGTGAGGCAGCCGAAAAAAGACTTCCGGCTGAAATTGTGAAGCAGTTCCGTACTCTGGATGATGTGACAGAGGCAAAGGAAATGCAGATTGAAACTTCATTCGGAAAAACTCATATATTCCTGGTCAGTGAAACCGACAGGCGTTTAGACCCGCTTCCGGTTGTGATCAATATTCACGGCGGCGGCTGGACGGCTGCACATGGTGAAAGAGATCTTTACTTCTGCAGAAGACTTGCGTCAAGACTGCATGCATTGATTGTCGATATTGATTATGTTCTGGCACCCGAACATCCGTATCCGGCTGCCATTGAAGAAATCGAAGCATTCTTCAATGTACTTCCTCAGCATCTGAAAGAGTGGGGAGGCGATCCGGAAAATGTGATCCTGTGCGGACAGAGTGCCGGCGGCAATCTTGCCGGTGCAGTGACCCAGCGCAAACGCTTCAGCCATGATCTTAAGATCAGGGCACAGATTCTCTGCTATCTGCCGACGGATAATTACAATGATCATTTCCACGGCGGCGAGCTGGATGAGCGCGGAAAGAGTACCGAGTATTACGGTTTCTTCTACAACCGCAATTTTGAAGATAGAAAAAACAGCGATGTATCTCTGCTGTTTGCAGGTGAGGAAGATCTCTGCAATCTGCCGCCGACAGATATTCTGACCTGCCGTATGGACAACCTTTGCGAAGAAGGCGAAGCCTATGCAAAAAAGCTGGCAGAGGCGGATATTTCCGTGACACTCAGAAGGTTTGAAGACAGCCGGCACGGCTTCCTGATCAATCTGATGGATGAATGGAAAGACGGCGAAGATTATGTTGTTTCGCTGATTGAAAATCACCTGAAAAACTGAAGGCATCAGCGTTCAGATAAGGGGAGTTCACAACAGATGTGAGCTTCCTTTTTTTTCGTTTCAAAGGAAAGTACGCACTCATGCACGAATGATAATTAGGTACCTTGATATCTGGCGGTTTCAGTGATAGGATATCCCTGTTTTTTGGAGATCTGTATGAGCAATGAAAACAAACAGAAATACAGGCTTGCACCGGACGGTTCTCTGACTCAGCTGTTCTTCAGGACGGTCAGAAAACTTCGTACGCATATGCAGCCGGGATACTCCCAGCAAAGATTGCTCGGACTGCTGGATGAAATGGGACCGACCTCCCAGAAGAAGATTCAGGAAATTCTGGATATCAAGTGCGGCAGCCTGAGCGAACTCTGCACGAAGCTGCTTGACAAAGGGTATATCGAAAAAAGCAGGGACGAAAACGACAGAAGAAATGCCGTTCTGAAAATCACTGAAAAGGGAAGAGAGAAACGGCAGGAAATCGTGAAACAGAAAGATGACAGACTGTTTGAAGTTCTGAATGAAGAGGAACGCATGCAGCTGAGAAAGATTCTTGAGAAGCTGTATGAAAACGGGCAGGAAGATATCGATTTTCTCGGTTATGACGAGCAGAAGGGAGGCGGCAGATGAAACTGATTTTTTCATATCTGAATAAATATAAAGCAGCTGTTGCCGTCGCCATTTTCATCAAGCTGATCGGAACGCTGAGTGAACTGTTATTGCCGTATATCCTGGAGCACATCATCGACAATGTCGTTCCTTCAGGCAACCTGCCCCTGGTGCTTTTATGGGGTTCGGGAATGTTTGTGACAGCATTCCTCTGCCGGTTGTTCAATGTGAAAGCCAACCGCAAGGCAATCGACAATGCCCATCGGATCAGCTATGAAGTCAGACAGTCTCTGTTTGAAAAGACGATCTCATTGACCGGAGCGCAGTTTGACAGCTTTTCGCTTCCTTCCCTGATTTCACGTATGACAAGCGACAGCTACAATGTGCAGCAGGCAGTTCAGCAGTTTCAGACGCTCTGCGTCAGAGCTCCGATTATGTTAGTCGGCGGTGTGATGGTCGCATCCTTTATGGACTGGCACATGGCAATGATCATGGTTGTGATCCTGCCGGTACTGATTGCCGTCATTCTGTTTGTCTCTTCGCGCGGCATTCCGATGTACAGAAAAGTACAGGAGAAACTCGATGTTGTGGTCAGACTCATGCGTGAAAGCATCACCGGCATCCGTGTGGTGAGAGCCCTCAGCAAGGAATCCTACGAAATGAACCGCTTTGCCAAAGCAAATCACGAAATGATGAAAAGCGATGTGGCAGCGGTGACGGTCATGGCGATTCCCGGACCGCTCATGCAGATGGCACTGAATATCGGACTGACTGCGGTTGTGTTCATCGGAGCACAGCGTGTCAATGCAGGTCTGATGAAGCCGGGTGTCATTCTGGCCTTCCTGACATATTTCAATATGATCGCAATGGGTGTTATGGGTCTGAACAGAATCTTTATGACCATGTCCAAGGCCAGTGCTTCGGCAGACAGAATCCATGCGGTTCTGCTGGAACCGGATCTCGGGACAAGCGTCATTGAAGATGATTCAGAACCGGACAGTGATGAAGTGATTGCCTTTGATCATGTGAATTTTGCATACGGCGAAAGCATCACCCATGAAACAAAAGCATTTGCCGGCGAACAGCGTGAAAATGCACTGGATGATATCAGCTTCACGGTGAAGAAAGGCGAGAGTCTCGGAATCATCGGCCCGACCGGCTGCGGCAAGACGACAATCATCAATCTGATGATGAATTTCTATGATGCCGACAGCGGCGAAATCCGCATTGACGGCAGAAAAATCGGCGCTTATCAGAAACAGGAGCTGCGCAGAAAATTCGGTACTGTATTCCAGAATGACATGATCTTCCAGGATACACTGCATGAAAATATCAATTTCGGCAGAGGAATTGAAGAAGAAAAAATTGAGACAGCTGTTGAAAGTGCACAGGCACTTGAATTTATACAGAGTATTGACGAAGGACTTGCCTATGAAGCCGCAATCAAGGGCGCTAATCTTTCGGGAGGACAGAAACAGAGAATTCTTGTTGCCAGAGCACTGGCGGCTTCTCCGGAAATCCTGGTCCTTGATGACAGTTCCAGTGCCCTTGACTATAAGACAGACGCCGCCATGCGCAGATCAATCACGGAAAGCTATCCGGATTCAACACTGATCATGATTGCGCAGAGAGTTTCAAGCGTCATGAATATGACAAAGATTCTGGTTCTCGACAACGGAAAATGCATCGGATACGGCGATCATGAAACACTCATGAAAACCTGCGCTCCGTATCGTGAGACGTATGAGATCCAGATGGGGGATATGAACGAATGAAAGGAGGTGCAGCCTATGCCGGGAAGAGGTGACCGCGGAGGTAAAAAAGAAAAACCAAGAGACGCCAAAGGCACCCTGATCAGAATTATCAGGTATCTGATGGTTTATAAATGGGTCGTTTTGTTTCTGTTATGCTGTGCCTTGTTAAGCAATCTCGGAAATCTTCTGGGACCCCGCTTTGCCGGAAAAGCAATCGGTGCAGCCGAAGCAGGATACCGGCTCGGACCGGGACACGTGGATATGGAGACAGTCGGACATTATGCAATGCTGATGCTGATTGCATATGTCGGTTCGAATGTGCTTTCCTTCATCATCAGTATTTCAATGGCAAGAGTCGGCCGCAAAGTTGCCGAGAATATGAGACGGGATGTTTTCAACAAGCTCATGAAACTTCCGGTCAGCTATTTCGACCGCAACCAGGCAGGCGATATCATCAGCCGTGTTTCCTATGACATCGATGTTGTGACGACAAGCCTTTCTTCGGATGTGATTCACATTCTGACAAGTACGGTGACCGTGGCCGGCAGTTTCATCATCATGTGCTCGATCTCTGTACCGCTTGTATTCTGCATGATCTTCACGATTCCGGTTTCGATCTGGTTCACCCGCAGAATGAGCAAAATCACCCGTCCTCTCTACCGCAAAAGAAGTGCTTCCTACGGCCGTATGAACGGCTTTGCGGAAGAGATGTTCACCGGTCAGAAAACCATTCTTGCCTATGCCCATGAAGACGTCAGTGCAAAAGAATTTTCTGAAATCAACAGAAATGCAGCCGAAGCATATAAAAATGCCGACAGCATGGGTATGACCATGGGACCGACAATCGGTATGATCTCCAATATCGGCTTGGCTGCCATCGGCATGGGTGGGGCGGTTCTGTATATGAACGGGATTGTCGGCCTTGAACAGATTTCAAGCTTTGTTCTTTACAGCCGCAAATTCTCCGGCCCGATCAATGAAATCTCAAATATCGTCAACGAGATCTTCAGTGCTCTCGCAGCTGCGGAACGTGTCTTCCAGCTGCTTGATCAGCCTGAGGAAACTGCCGATATCGAAAATGCGGAAGTTCTTAAAGAGGCAGAAGGCATGGTGGAAGCCGAACATGTGAAATTCGGATATCTGCCTGACAAAACAGTTCTTCATGATCTCAGCTTTACGGCAAAACCGGGTGAGACGATTGCGATTGTCGGCCATACAGGTGCCGGCAAGACAACGATCATCAATCTGCTGATGCGCTTCTATGATCCTGATTCCGGTGAATTCAGGGTGGACGGGAAACCGCATAACACATATACCATGGAGAGCTTAAGAAGAAACTATGCAATGGTTCTTCAGGATACATGGGTTTTCCAGGGAACCATATTCGACAATATTGCCTACGGCAAGGAAGGGGCGACCATGGAGGAGGTTGTGGCAGCTGCCAAAGCAGCCAGAATCCATAACTACATCATGCGCTCTCCGGCCGGCTATGACACGGTTGTGACGGAAGACGGCGGCAATATTTCAAAAGGACAGAAACAGCTGCTGACAATTGCAAGGGCAATGCTCTACAACACCAACATGCTGATTCTTGATGAAGCAACTTCCAACGTTGATACAACAACCGAAAGACAGGTTCAGAAAGCGATCCGTTCCCTGATGAAGGGCAAAACATCCTTTGTCATTGCCCATCGTCTTTCCACCATACAGAATGCCGATCATATTCTGGTCATGGACCATGGCGACATGGTGGAATCGGGAACACATGATGAGCTGATGAAGGCAAAGGGAACATACTACCGTCTTTACGCAAGCCAGTTTGAATAGTCCATTGAAAAAGCAGAATCTCATCGGGATTCTGCTTTCTTCGTATTGACGATCATTTCATATAATTCATCCATTGTATTCACAATGGCAAGCGGCTCTGCTTCACGCATGGATTCGATGGTTCCGTATCCCCAGCTCACGCCGATCGCTTCGATTCCTGCTTCACGGGCACCGATGATATCAAAGGCTGTATCGCCGACCATCACCGTATTACCCTTGATTTCAGTTTTGTTCAGCAGGTACAGGATGACATCTTTTTTCGAGCTGCGGGAATCCCCGAGAGTGGCGCCTGCAATCTCGTCAAAATACTTTACCAGATCAAAATGATTGAGAATATCGAGGGCCATTGCTTCAGGCTTGCTGGTGGCAACATAAAGCTTCACTCCTGCTTCCTTTAATCTCCCTAACAGTTCCCTGATTCCTTCAAAGGGCTCGTTTTCATATTTGCCGATTGTGTTGTAGCGCTCTCTGTAGGCGGTGACTGCTTCATCGAGTCTTTCTTCAGGAACGCCGAAAGCGGCAAACGATCCTTTCAGGGGAGGCCCGATCACAACCGAAAGATCTCTTGTTTCATCCAGAGGAAGATTCATTTTTTCAAAGGCATAGCGAAACGATTTGATGATACCTTCTGCGGAGGCTGTCAAAGTTCCGTCAAGATCAAAGAGGGCTGCCGTATATCTGCTCATGGTTTTACTCACTTTCGTTTTCTCATGTTAACAGACATGCATGAATTCATGCAACAAAAAACGGAGAGACACAAACTCTCCGTGAGAATGGAAAATCAGATGCGGATTTTTGCCCACGATCCTTCTTTGAAACGGAGCGAGAGGAAGATGAAGCGGGAGAGCTGGTCGGAAAGAATACCGATCCAGATGCCATGGAGTCCGAGTGCAATCACACTGGTGAGACCCCATGTGACGATTGATCTGATGAGGGTGACACTGATCAGTGATGCAAACAGACAATATCTCATATCACCTGCACCTCTGAGACACCCGCCGAAGATGATCTGGGAAATCTGGAAGAGGATGATGACGATGATGTATTTACTGATCAGCACGCCCATATCAAGAACTGCCGGGTCCGTAAAGAAGAGAGAGAAGAGATTCCTGCCGAAGAGGAACAATATAATCGCCAGAACAAACGAAATTCCAAGACCTGTTCTCTGACATAAGCTGCCGTAGAGTTTTGCTTTATCCGGTTTTCCTTCGCCGAGCGATCTGCCGATCAGGGCTACCGCAGCCACCTGCATACCGTCACCGAACGAGAAGCCGAGCGACAGGAAGTTCATGCCGACCTGATGGGCTGCGAAAGCGTCCGTACCGAGTTTTGCGGCAAGCACGGCCGTGACAACGAAACCGACACGCATGGCGATGTTTTCAACCAGCATGTTTGAGCCGAGCTTCAGAATGGAGAGAAGCGATTCACCCTGAGAGCGGATCTTTTCTTTTCTGATGAAAGGAATGGAGACATAGCTGTTTTTGGAGAAGAGCGAACGCACGCTCATGATGCTTGCGGCAACTGTTCCGAGTACCGTTGCGAATGCTGCACCGAAGACACCCCATTTCGGGAAACCGAAGTTTCCGCCGATCAGAAGATAATTAAAGATGATGTTGACAATTGATGAGGTGATGTTGGTCGTCATCGCAATCTTTGTGTTTCCTGAACCACGCTGGGCAGCGTTGATACAGAGTGACAGAACGTTGAAGATCATGCCTGCCTGTATGGTGCGGAAGTACAGCACGGCCGGATCATGGGTGTCTGCGTTGGAACCGCACAGGGAAATGATCGGGGAAGCGAATATGACAGTCAGGATACTCAGGATTGCACAGAACAGCAATGTGAGAATCAGTGCTGTCAGAAGGATTTCGTTGGCGCTTCTCTGATCAGCCTGTCCGCGTCTTCTTGCGACTAACGCACTGACGGAGACATTGATCGAAAAGAATATGGCCAGAGTGATAAATTTGGGCTGGGTGGTCAGGCCTACGGCAGCGACCGCATAGGTTCCCAGGGTGGAGACCATCATGGTGTCGATCATACCTGCAAGTGCCACAAAGAAACTTTCCAGCAGCGCTGGCCATGCCATGCGGATTGTTTCTTTGAAAAGCTCGCCGGTATTGTAGGAAGCTGTTTCGCTCATCTTGGGTTTCCTCTTTCTCAGATACGTTTCAATTATAGACGATAATGCATATTTTTTCTGTTTAATGATCTTACACAAGCTTTGAAAGCATATGCATTTAACGGTATGGCATGTATGATAGAAAGCGGCAGAAAAGGAAAAAATACATATGAATTTTGAAAATATGAAAGCATTCATTGCCGATATTGACGGCACGCTTGTCACAAAAGGTAACCTTCCCGGACCTAAGACGATCAAAGCACTTCAGATTCTGCATGAACATGGCATTCAGCTTGGCATTGCCTCAGGAAGAGTCATCAATACGTCTTTAAGAAACAGATTTTCGGAATGGGGACTTTCATTTGCGCCGGATGTGCTGATCGGAATGAACGGCGGTGAGGTGGAGATGACTGCTTCAAATGAATTTGTTTCACAGTATGCACTTTCTCCCGAGACACTGAAAGAAATCATGGGATGGATGAAACCGACAGGGCTGATCGCTTCGGTCTACGAAGGAGATCATATGGTTGCCACCGCAATCGATGCCATGCAGGCCGCATCCATGAAACGCAATCATATGGAAATCATTGATACGCATGGAGATTATGACCGTCTCTGTGTGAACCCGGTTCATACGGTGATCTACCGCTATTATGAAGAAAACAAAGAAGCGGTGATGAATCATATTGCGGATTATCTGTCCTCCCATCCCGATGTGGTCTATACATCCGTGAACACATTCCCGGGAATTGTTGAAATCATTCATAAAAACTGCAACAAGGGAGAAGGCGTTAAGGTATTCTCAAAGCTTTCTAAGATTGCTGTATCTGATATTGTGTGCATGGGTGATATGGATAATGATCTTGGACTCATGAGGGAATGCGGCATCGGAATTGCCATGGCAAACGGTTCTGAGACAATGAAGAAGGCGGCAGATGAAGTGACGGAATACAGCTGCGATGAGGATGGGGCAGGCCGCTTCCTCTTTGAAAAATGGATCAGTGCGCTTGGCTGGTGACGGCTGCAGGAAAGTGATTTTTTAAGATTTTGATTTTAAGGTTCATTGGCAGGCATGATTATAAAACTCTGCTATACTTCTAGTGATGAATAAATTGTTGAAAAAATCACTGTGTTTATCAGCCGGACTGATCGCCGGAACAGTCTTTGTCATTTGCATCATTCTTGATGTATCTGCTTTCATCGATGCAGGCAGAGGCGAGCTGTCAGTTCCTGCTGCAGGCGTGATTGCCGGTATGTCAGTCGGCGTGATGTTTCTCTGCATGCTGGCGATTATCAAGCTCAACCGCGGATTTGATGAAGGGGAAGGAATCGTTCAGAAGAATCTGTTCATGGGCAGATGGCCGATGAATACACTGTTCGCATCTCTTGTTGCGACAGTTTTATTTGCGATGATCTATACACATGAAACCGGAAGAACTTCATTGCTTTCAAGCAGCCGGAATGTTTCTCCGGCAATTCTCACCATCGCAATTCTTGCGGCAGGATATCTTTATCTGCAGAACTATCACCGCTTCATTCCGAGAAACAGACAGATCTCAAGAGTGCTGAAAAAGAACAGCCTTTCCAAAAAAAGAAGATTCACCTTTGAAGTCGAAGAGATTCTTGAAGACGGATCGTTAAGAGGAGTTGTGAGCGGGGAACTGCACCGCGGGGATTATGCTTATGTATACGGCGGACAGGATGAAAAGAAGAAAGTCAGAATCACAAAACTCTATGCTTCCGGAAAACGGGCAGGCAGAGTCTTTGACGGGGAAGCAGTCATCTATATTCCGGAAGACAGAAACGGCATCGCACCGGTTTATGAAGAACATACGGTTCTTTCCAATGTGCGATCAGTCAATTTCCCGTATCATATGGCGGTGGCCGAAAACCCGAGAATTTCGGGATTGCTCAGTGTATACGGAGCTCATCTGGAAGACAACAGATTCATGAGTGCACTCATTTATGAGATTGTGCACGGTCATTATCTGACTGCCGCCAAATGCGATGATCCCGATGCAAACAGCGGTGACATCACGGAAGCGATGAACGGTTCGCACAATGTCATGTTTCAGGCAGTCAGCACATCGCGCGATCCGGATGAAACGGTTTTCCCGGTATTTACCGACTGGAGTACATTAAGCAGATATGCAAATGTGATGGAAGACGAAAAATCACTGGCGCTGATCATGGATTTCCAGCAGGCCAGTGAAATGCTGAATAAAGGATATGACGGAATCGTGATCAATCCGTTCGGACCGTATCCGTTCTATTTGTCACGTGAATATATCACATCAATCAAAAGCCTTGAAGGTTACCGGAGAGAATTCATCCTGAAGGAGGATACGGAATGAGAAAAGAAAACCTTTACCGCAAATTTGCGCGTCTTGCCGTTGTGAGAGGCGTCAATGTACAGAACGGTCAGCCGCTTGTCATACGTGCTGATGTCAGAGATCATGCATTTGTTGAAATGATCGTTGAAGAAGCATATCAGGCAGGCGCAAAGTCAGTCGATGTCAGATGGCGCGATCAGAAGATCACAAAACTCGATTATCTGAATCAGAGTGAAGAAACACTTTCCGAAATCGGCGACTGGCTTCGTGATCGAGAGCAGGCTGTCCATGATGCAAAAGGCTGCTATCTCTCAATCCTTTCCGATATGCCGGGTGCTTTAAAAGATATTCCTTCTTCCAAAATCAGAGCCTATCAGAAGGCATATCACGAGAAGATGGGAGATCTTTCGGCATATACATCCAACAACCAGGGACAGTGGTGCGTACTGGGCGTTGCTTCAAAGGAATGGGCAAAGGTTGTATTCCCTGATCTAAATGAAGATGAAGCATTTGAAAAACTTGAGGATGTGCTGTTTGAAGTATCAGGTGTCAGTGAAGACAATGATCCGGTTGAATGGTGGCGTGAACATGATGAAGAACTGATCAGACATGCCGAAAAGATGACGGCTTTCAATTTCAGAGAACTTCATTTTACAAACAGCCTGGGCACCGATCTTTATGTGCCGTTAACCGAAAGGCATATCTGGGTCGGCGGCGGCTGCAAAACTCCGGCAGGTGTTTATTTCGATCCGAATATTCCGACTGAAGAAGTCTTCTGCATGCCGCATTGCGAAAAGGTGCACGGAACGGTTGTCAGTTCAAGACCGCTTTCCTATAACGGCGTGCTGATTGAAAACTTCCGTCTTGTTTTTGAAGAAGGAAAAGTCATTGAACATCATGCCGAAAAGAATGAGGAAGCTTTAACCATTCTTCTTGATTTTGATGAAGGCAGCAGACGTCTTGGCGAAGTTGCGCTTGTTCCGCATGGATCCAAGATCTCGCAGAGCGGCGTTCTGTTCTATAACACACTCTATGATGAAAATGCTTCCTGTCATCTTGCGCTGGGAAGATGCTATCCGGAAAATATTGAAGGCGGCGTTGATATGAGCGAAGAAGAGCTGCGTGCAAAAGGCGGCAACTGCTCGCTTCAGCACGAAGACTTCATGTTCGGAACAGCGGATATGAATATTGACGGAATCACATATGAAAATGAAGTGATTCCCGTCTTCAGAAACGGATCATTCGTCATCGATTGAGTCGAAAGAGAGCTGTATGCATGCAGGCGTACAGCTTTTTGAGTGCAAAATGTCCTGTCTTGAAGTGAAAACAGTGAAATGTAACAATTTACATTGGCTGAAACGCTTTTCATCAACACTTTAAAGTAGTAAAATAACCGAGTCTTGATGGTATGCAGAATACCGGACAGAAATCCCGCAGAAGCACATGCAAGAGGTGCTGTAAAAACAAACAACAGTTGCATCAATTAGATGGAGGAGAAAAATCATGAGCGACTATGTAAAGAGAGTTATTGAAGAAACAAAGGCAAAGAACCCGAATGAGCCTGAATTCCTGCAGACAGTTACAGAAGTTCTGACTTCGATCGAACCGGTTGTTGAAAGACATCCTGAATACGAAGCTGCTGCACTTCTGGAAAGACTGGTTGAACCGGAGCGTGTCATTGAGTTCCGTGTTGCCTGGGTCGATGATGAAGGCAAGGCACGCGTCAACAGAGGCTACCGTGTACAGTTCAACGGAGCAATCGGTCCGTACAAGGGAGGCTTAAGATTCCACCCGTCAGTCAACCTCGGCATTCTCAAGTTCCTCGGATTTGAACAGATTTTCAAGAACAGCCTGACAACACTGCCGATCGGCGGCGGCAAAGGCGGAAGTGATTTCGATCCTCACGGAAAGAGCGACAATGAAATCATGCGTTTCTGCCAGGCATTCATGACAGAACTGCAGCGTCACATCGGTCCGTCCACAGACGTTCCGGCAGGTGACATCGGTGTCGGCGGAAGAGAAATCGGCTATATGTTCGGTCAGTACAGAAGAATCCGCGATGCTTATGACAACGGCGTTCTCACAGGCAAGGGCCTGACATACGGCGGCTCCCTGATCCGTCCGGAAGCTACAGGCTATGGCGTTCTGTACTATGCATGCTCAGTCTTCGAACATGAAAACGATACACCAGCAGGCAAGACATTCGCTCTGTCCGGATACGGCAACGTTGCTTGGGGTGCAGCGAAGAAGATCGCTGAACTCGGAGGCAAGGTTGTTACAATCTCCGGCCACAACGGCTATGTCTATGATCCGGAAGGAATCACAACAGAAGAAAAGTTGAACTACCTGCTCGAAATGCGTTCAAGCAGAAAGGCAAACATCAAGATGTATGCCGAAAAGTTCGGATGTGAATATCATGAAGGCGAAAAGCCCTGGGGTGTCAAGGTTGATGTCTGCATTCCATGCGCAACCCAGAATGAAATCGGCATGGAAGAAGCAAAGAAGATCGTTGCCAACGGCGTGAAGTACTACTTCGAAGGTGCAAACATGCCTGCAACAAACGAAGCTGTCAAGTATCTGCAGGACAACGGCGTCATCGTCGGACCGGCAAAGGCTGCAAACGCAGGCGGTGTTGCTGTATCCGCACTCGAAATGAGCCAGAACTCCGAAAGAATCGGCTGGACAGCTGAAGAAGTTGATGCAAAACTGAAGCAGATCATGAAGTCCATCCATGACAACTCTGCCGCATGTGCTGAAGAGTATGGCCTCGGATATGATCTGGTCAAGGGCGCCAACATTGCCGGCTTCCTCAAGGTCGCTACAGCAATGCTCGCTCAGGGTCTGTTCTGATTGACTTTCAGAATTAAACTGATAACATAAATACGGTTTACCGGTTCGCACACGCGGGCCGGTTTTCATTACAAGAGGTTTGAATATGGCATCAGGTAATTTTACAGAAGGAAATATTCTGAAACAGCTTCTGAAGTTTGCACTTCCCGTCGTCTTTGCAATGTTTCTGCAGTCGTTATACGGTGCTGTGGACGTGCTGATTGTCGGCCGCTTTGCGAGTAGTGCGGATGTCTCGGCTGTTTCCACAGGTGCGCAGATCATGATGACTGCCACAAGCGTGATTGCTGGTCTTTCCATGGGTACAACCATTCTGATCGGCCAGCTGCTCGGAAAAAACGATACGGAAGGAGCGGGGAATGCGGTCGGCACATCAATTGCCTTTTTCGCAGGCGTGGCGGTATTGCTGTCGTTTGTGATGGTGCCCGGTGCTTCGTTTCTGGCAAATCTCATGAATGCGCCGGCTGAAGCTTTCACCCAATCAGTCAGCTATATCAGAATCTGCTCTGCCGGTTTTCTCTTCATCACGGCATACAATCTGCTCGGGGCACTGTTCAGGGGACTCGGCAATTCGAGAATTCCGTTATTTGCAGTGGCTGCGGCAGCTGTGTTCAATATTGTCTTTGACTATATTCTCGTCAACAATTTCCATCTCGGTGCATCAGGTGCGGCGTATGCAACGGTGGCAGCCCAGGCATTCAGTGTTCTGCTTTCACTGTTTATGATTCAGCGGATCGAGCTTCCTTTTACATTCAGAAAAAACATGATCCGCATGAATATGGACATTGTCAGAAAGATCACCGGCTTCGGCTTCCCGATTGCTTTGGCGGATCTGCTTGTCGGGATGAGCTTTCTGATCATCCTTGCGATTGTCAATTCACTCGGACTGATGGCAAGTGCGGGTATGGGAGTTGCTGAAAAGGTATGCGGATTCATTATGCTTGTGCCCAGCGCCTTCGGACAGTCCATGGCTTCCTTTGTCGCCCAGAACTATGGCGCCGGCAGGATGGACCGTGCCCGTCAGGCATTGAGAACCGGAATCTGTGTGTCACTGATCTTCGGAATTGCCATGGGCTGGCTCTCATTCTTCCATGGCGATCTGCTCTGCGGCATTTTCTCAAAAGATCCCGAAGTTGTCGTACAGGGCTGGGAATATCTCAAAGCATATGCGATTGACTGCCTTCTGACAGCTTTCTTCTTCTGTTTCAACGGATATTTCAACGGCTGCGGCTATACAAAATTTGTCATGGCACAGAGTATCATCGGTGCTTTCGGCGTCAGAATTCCTGTCTCCTTCATGATGAGCAGAATCAAGCCGGTTTCGCTGTTCAAAGTCGGACTGGCGACACCTGCCTCAAGCCTTGTGCAGACGATTCTGTGCATCATCTATCTGTATGTATTTGCGGCAAAGAAAGAAAAACAGATGCAAAAAAGCCTCTCATGATCAGGTTTTCTTATCATGAAAGGCATTCAATCAGATTTTTGAGATTCAGAATGATTCTGTGTGAAACGGAATCATTTTTAAATCTTCAGAAACTGTCTGTACGATGACGCTGTGAGAGGAAATGAAATCTGTCACCTGTTTCGGGATACAGATATTCACTGAAAGCCTGCAGGAGATCCATTTCTTTTTCGCTGATTACAGTTCTTCACCATTGGTACGGATCACATTCTGATACCAGTAGAAGGAATCTTTTTTAATGCGGGCCAGATCTTTGAGGTCCATATCTTCACGGTTGATATAGACAAAGCCATAACGCTTGCGGAAACCCTGATGAGAGGAGAGCAGATCTTCAAATGACCATGGTGAATAGCCCATCAGCTCAACACCATCCTCAATAGCCAGTGCGCATGCTTTGATGTGTTCACGGATGTAGTCGATGCGGTAGTCATCATGAACCTTTCCGTCTTCCGTCAGTGTATCAGCCATGCCGAGTCCGTTTTCCGTGATCAGCAGAGGCAGATGATATCTGCTGTAATAATCATTGAGAACGATTCTTAATCCCATCGGATCAATCTGTGCCCCATATTCACTCGCTGCAAGATTTGTATTTCTTTCATCACGGCAGTAACCGTACTGATCAAAGTCGACCTCATTGCCGCGGTACACACGCATACCGACCGGATGTTCTTCATCAGCAGGCAGCCAGCTTGCACATAATGTGCGGTAGTAATTGAGGGCAATGTAATCCGGCTTTCCGTATTTCAGGATTTCTTCATCGCCTTCAAGCATTTCGGGAACGATATCACGCTCTTTCAGATAGCGCATATAGATGCCTGAATACTTTCCGTAAACATGCATATCGAGGCAGTATACGGTCTTCATGTAGTCATTCATCTTCGCTGCCCATACATCTTCCGGCTTGTTGGTTAAAGGATATGTGCAGGTGCTTGAAACTGCAGGGCCGATCTTTCCGTCAGGGATGATCTCATGGCAGAGCTTCACAGCTTTTGCATGCGCCAGGAACATATGGTAATCCATGGCGGCACGGATTCTGTCTGCTTTATAAGGATCCGGCTCATTGATATTCATTCTTTCATCAACACGGATCATCAGATTCTGTTCATTGATGACCTGCCAGTATTTGACCTGTGCACCATATTCTTCAAAGCAGACGCGGGCGTATTTTTCAAATGCATCGATACAGCGGCGGTCTTCCCAGCCGTTATATTTTTCAACAAGCGCATAGGGCAGATCGAAATGATAAAGCGTCACAAAAGGCTGAATGCCGTTTTCAATCAGACAGTCAATGACATTGTGATAGAAGGAAACTCCTTCCGGATTCACATCCCCATCGCCATCCGGTATGATTCTTGCCCATGAGATGGAGAAACGGTAGATCTGCATTCCCATTTCTTTCATTAAGGCAATGTCTTCTCTGTAATGATGGTAGAAATCAGAAGCGACTTTGGAGTCGGCCTGACGGTCGGAGCGTTTGAAAGAATTGTAGTCTGCAACAGTCATTCCTTTGCCGCCTTCATCCCAACCGCCTTCAATCTGGAAAGCTGATGAAGAAGCACCCCAAAGGAAATTTTCCGGGAATCTGCTCATTTTGATTTTTCCTCCCTAGTTCAAGATTGAATTAATTATAACGAAGATTCAATCAGATTGGCTATAATATCAGATATGCAGAATTCAATCCGTACTCTTGTACACGAAAAAACAAAAAGGACAGCGATCCTTTTCCATATCATGACTGCGGTCATTGTGCTTACTGAACTTGTGATGTACTATGCGGCAGGTCTGTTTCTCAACATGCTGTTTGCCGGTATCGGAAACATGGCTGTCACGCTGATTATTTTCCTGGCGGCGGGCGGTGCGATGCTTGGCAAATTCCTGTTCACTCTGATCAGAAATCAGAAGAAAACAGAAATTAAAGAAATCTCCTTAGAGACACTTGAAGAAAGCGTTCTTGACAAAGAGGCAGAAGAATATGATGACAGTCTGCATTCACTCTTTCTTGATGCAGTTCATTTTGAAACAGAAGGGGAGCTTGGAAAAATCACACTGCTGATTGAAGATATCCTGCACATCGCTGCGGTTTTCCTGCTTGATGTCAGATGCGGTCTGTTAACCCTTGGGGCAGTTGCAGTTTATGACTTTGCGGTTTATAAGCTCTCCCGCCTCAATGTGAAATCAGAAAAAAGCTTTGTGACAAAGCTGTCGGCGATGAGCGGATTTCTGAATTTATCTGCCGCAGTCATTCTTTTGACCGGCATGGTTCTGCTGAACAGGCAGTCGCTGGGACTGTACGGGCTCATTATGATCATGTTCATCTGGATGGATATACTGTCTCATCATGAAAAACAGAACCGTGAAATTCTGAGACTCAGAAGGGATCTTCATTCATTGGAAAAGATTGAAGCATATAAACCGGAAGAGGAAAGTCAGATCGCCGGAATCAGAAAAGCAGAAGAAAAAGCGGATCTGAAAGCCGCTCTGATGCGCAGTAGCTCATTGATTTTCCTGAGTCTTTCGTTTGTCTTATGTGCCTATGGAATCCGCAATATCCTTTCCTACCGGACTTTGATTTCGCTCAATGCAATTAAAATTCTGATTCCGTTATGCGCTCTTGGTGCATCTTTCTTTTACATTTGTTCAAGAAGAGCTGAAGCAGGAAAAGAAAGAAAAGAAACAGAACATGCATCAGGTATGGCAGTTTCAGCTTTGCAGCTGGTTCTTGCGCTTGTGATCAATCCGCTGCATGCAGGAATCTATGCAAGTTCGCTTGCGGCTTTGTATGTGCTTCTTCCGCTTCTGTTAAGAGAAAAAGAAGATTCATCGGATCATCTCTATGGTCTTGTGCAGTATCTGTTTCTCATCCTGATTCTGTTTTCCGGTATGCTTCTGTACTGGAATACAAAAGAATCCTTTCCGGAAGTATTGATGATTGCAGTTCTGTATATGCTGACATGCATGAGTATGAATAAAAAGCCGTCTATGAAGAAAGCAGAAGGTGAAGACTATGAATGAGGAACGTTATCTTCTGATCATCTATCTGATTCTGATCAACACAATGAGTCTGATCATGTATGCCCTTGATAAGTTCAAGGCAAAAAAGAAAAAATGGCGTATTCCCGAATCAGCACTTCTGATGAGTGCTGCCTGCGGAGGGGCACTGGGGGCATTTGTGAGCATGCAGATGTTCCGCCACAAGACAAAACATCCGAAGTTTAGGATCCTGGTACCGGTGTTCCTGGTACTCTGGATCGCATTAAGCGGCTATATTATCTACGTTACACAATGAAGTCATTAGGAGGTTTCGCATGAATGTCCCGGTTGATATCACAAATACTGTGCTGAGAACCGAAAGGCTGATACTCAGACCGTTCACAATGAAAGATCTGGATGATTTTTATGAATATGCAAAGGTTGACGGAGTCGGGCAGATGGCCGGCTGGCAGCCGCATCAGAACAAAGAAGAATCAGAAGTGATCCTCTATATGTTTATTGAAGAAAAGAAAACATTCGCAATTGAATATGAAGGCAAAGTGATCGGCTCGCTCGGCATCGAAAAGTACAATGAAGAGCATTTTCCGGAATTCAAAGATCTGAAAGCACGTGAAATCGGCTATGTGCTTTCAAAAGATTACTGGGGCAGGGGAATGATGCCGGAGGCTGTAAGTGAAGTCATACGGTATCTCTTTGAAGAAATGAAGCTCGATGTCATCTTCTGCGGCCATTTCTTATGGAACCGACAGTCGGAAAGGGTCATGGAAAAGTGCGGCTTTGTCCATTATGCATATGATCAGTTCAGAACCCGCATGGGTACTCTTGAAGACAATGAAGTCAGAATTCTGAAACGGGAAGACTGGCTCAAAAGCAGATGAAAAAAACGGTGAATCCTTTTTTGGAAACACCGTTTTTGCTTAAAGATACTTGCAGTCTTCGATTCTGCGCTTGATGCCGTTGAGGACAACATATCCTTCCGGCGGGTCCTCATGGACAATGTATCGTCTTTCATCCGTGGCGGCGTGGTTATGGCCGTAGGCTGTTTCACAGGTGATATCATTCTCAAACGGGATGACATGGCCGTCATCGGCGATGGTTCTTTTCAGCCTGCTGACGGGATTCTTTGTTTTGGTTGATCCGAGAATCACGGCAGCGAAGGTGAGAATGATGATGATCCATACGAAGAAGAACATGGAAGCCATGATTACTTCATGCTTTCTGTGACACTTTTGGCCAGGCCTGCCAGAGAGGCGATGTCACTCGGAATGATGATCTTGGTTGCCTGTCCGTTGGCAGCTGCCTGGAAGGCTTCAAGACTCTTGAGCTGAATGACTGATTCGTCGGCACCGGCTTCCTTGATTGCACGGATACCGTCTGCCTGAGCGTTCTGGATAGCGCGGATTGCTTCGGCTTTACCTTCTGCCTCTTTGATTTCCTTTTCCTTTTCAGCTTCGGCGGCAAGGATGGTTGCACGTTTCTTCGCTTCAGCTTCAAGGACTGCGGATTCCTTCTTACCTTCGGCAGTCAGGATCATGGACTGCTTTTCACCTTCAGCGGTCAGGATGGCGGCACGCTTTTCACGTTCTGCCTTCATCTGCTTCTCCATCGCTTCGCGGATGGCAGCGGGCGGCTGGATGTTCTTGAGCTCGACTCTGGTAACCTTGATTCCCCACGGGTCGGTTGCCTGGTCGATGATCTGCAGCATGCTTGAGTTGATGGAATCACGTGAAGTCAGGGTTGTATCAAGTTCCATATCACCGATGATATTACGAAGTGTTGTTGCGGTCAGGTTTTCCATGGCCATAATCGGGTTTTCAACACCATATGCGTAATCATGCGGATTCATGACACGGAAGTAGACAACTGAGTCAATCTGCATGGTGACATTGTCCTTGGTGATAACGGGCTGGGGAGCGAAGTCAGCGACCTGTTCCTTCAGCAGAACCTTGCGGACGATTCTGTCGACTAACGGCAGCTTGAAGTGGAGACCGGCATCCCATGTTGCCTTGTAGCGGCCAAGACGTTCGATGACGAAGGCATTCTGCTGAGGAACGATGTTGATGCACGAGATGATGATTGACAGCACGATCAGTGCAATGACAATCCAGATAACTGTTCTGATAATGTCAGGCATTTATATTTACCTCCTGTACAAGATTCATTCTATCATCTTTGTGTGATTTGGGTATATGTGCAGAAGATTAAGGATTCCTGATGTAATAATCAGAATTGCTTTCATTGATTTTCATTTTTTACAGAACCCTGTGATATGGCAAGGATCATAAGCATGATTTATAATACAATTAATCGTTATTGTCACATAATTTGATGATAAGAAAAGAAAAAGGAAGGAGTTTTTATGAGGAAACATGCTTTGAGCAGATTTCTGCTCGTCATGCTGGCAGCACTCAGCATGATGGTTTCACTTCTGCCGGTCCGTGTTCATGCGGAGGAGGCTGAACCGGGACCTGAGATTGTTACGATCGCCGATGCACTTGCAGGGGCTGAAGGAACTGAATTCAGTGTCAAGGGCGTCGTAACGTTGGTTGATGGCAAAAATATCTATGTTCAGGATGAGACAGGTGCCATCTGTCTGTATCTGCCTGCAGCTGACAGCACAGTTGCTTTGGGCGATACACTGATCGGTACCGGTTCAAGAACAACCTACAGAGGTCTTCCTGAACTGGGAAGTGCAGTGATTGAAAAATCCGAAGGTCTGACATTAAGTGCAAAAGAAACAACTATCAGTGCGTTAACAACCGCTGATATCTGCACCTATGTCAGTCTCAAGGATCTTGAGATCACAGAGCTCAATGACAACAACGGTCAGTACACAACACCGAATATTACTGTCAAAGATGCTGAAGGAAATACGATTCAGCTTTACAAAGCCGTTGTCGGCAAGACTGACGGTGTCTGGGATGTCGCAGTCGGCGACAAGCTGAACGTGAAGGCTGCGGTCGGGGTTTACAACACAACACTGCAGTTAAGAAACACACTGGCGACCGAAATTGAAAAGATCGGCGGCGAAGAACCGGAACCGACACCGGCACCTGAGTTTGATACGATCGCCGATGCACTTGCAGGAGCGGAAGGAACAGAATTCCGTGTCAAAGGCGTTGTAACACTGGTTGACGGTAAAAATATCTACGTTCAGGATGAGACAGGTGCCATCTGTCTGTATCTGCCTGCAGCCGACAGCACAGTTGCTTTGGGTGATACACTCATCGGAACCGGTTCAAGAACAACCTACAGAGGTCTTCCTGAACTGGGAAGTGCAGTGATTGAAAAATCCGAAGGTCTGACATTAAACGCCAAAGAAACAACCATCAGTGCACTGACAACCGCTGATATCTGCACTTATGTGAGTCTCAAGGATCTTGAAGTTACAGAGGTCTATGACAACAACGGCGGATACACAACACCGAATATCAAACTCAAAGATGCAGAAGGAAATACGATTCAGCTTTACAAAGCAGTTGTCGGCAAGACTGACGGTGTCTGGGATATCGCAGTCGGTGACAAGCTGAATGTAAAGGCTGCGGTCGGTGTTAACAACACAACGCTGCAGTTAAGAAACACACTGGCGACCGAAATTGAAAAGATCAGCGGCGAAGAGCCGGGACCGACACCGACACCGGATCCCGAAGATCCGTATAAGGATATCGATCCGACTCTGAATGTCTATGAACTGACAAATGCACCTGCAGACGGCGATAAAGTCGTTATTTACAATGCAGGCAACGGCCAGGCGGTCAAGGATGTACTCAAGGGAAACTACTATCTTGAAGGTGAAGCACTGACTGCTGAAGGTGATCTGATTGCCACAGATGCCGAACATGTTGAGTGGACTGTCAAAGCAAATGAAGACGGCACATTCACATTTGTTCAGAATGAAAATACACTTGCCGGCAAGCAGGTTGTAGGCGAGACAAGAACAAACAACAACATCACACTCTCAGCTGAAGACAATGCTTCCTGGCAGCTCACCGAGTGCAATGCAGAAAACAATTCATGGTATATTTCCAATCCGGCGATGCCTTCAAGATATGAATCCGAAGGCGGAAAGATTTATCTTGAATGGTATGGAAATTATTCTGAATTCTCACTCTATGACACATCCAGAAATTCCGAAGCAAATTTCGGCTTCGGCTTCTATAAGTTAGTCCGTGAAAAAGTTGACGGCGTCAAGGCTCCGACTGCTGATGTTGAAAGCGGCGAAGTCAGAAAGGGAACAGTCGTTACCTTCACAAGTGCAACCGAAGGCGCTGTGATTTATTACAGCCTGGATGGTGAAACATGGACAGAAGGAAACACCTATACAGTCAATGAGGATGTGACAATCAAAGTCAAGGCAGTTCTTGAAGACAAGGAAAGTGTTGTTTCCGAATTCACATATACAGTCAAGGAAGACATCACAGATCCGACTCTTCTTGCAAAACTTGCAGAAGCTCCGGCAGACGGCGCAAAAGTTGTGATCCATCATCCGGCAAGCTCCATGGCTCTGACACCGACTGAAAGCGGAAAGAGGCTGGCCGGCGAAGAGGCTGCAGTCACTGGAGGAAAGATCACTCTGACTGAAACGATGGCATATATGAATGTCAGCGTCACTGAAGATCAGTATGTCTTCGAATGCAACGGTCGCTATCTGACAAGTGCTGAAACCGGAAACGGACTCTCATTTGAGGCAGACGGCACAAGCGATCTTGCCAAATGGAAGCTGGAAGCACAGACCGACGGTACATGGGTGCTCATGAATGTCGGTGCCAACTATAACGGCAACTACAACCAGGCACTCGAGTATTACAGCGGCTTCACAACCTATGGTGTAAGGGCTGACAATGCGGCATACAAGTTTGATTTCTACGGCGTATCCGAAAGCACAGGTGAAACAAATCTTGTAACAGATCTGTCTCAGCTTGAAGAAGGCACAGAAGTTGTCATCTACAGCCCTGGCCATAAGACAGCGATCAGCTCCAAGCCCAACGGCGACTGGTATCTCAAGGCTGTTGACACATCTGTCAAAGACAATGTTGTTGAAAAGTTCACGGAAGATCTTGTATGGACAGTTAAAAAGAATGAAGACGGCACATACAGCTTCTATGCTTATAACGATGAAACAAGATCCATCACCGTCTGGCCGAGCGGCACCTATGCAGAGTTAAGCGTGAATGTCGGCAAATATCCGGACAACACATGGAAGATTGATCCTGCAAAGACTGACAACTGCTGGTATATCAGCTCACCGACTGTTTCTTCAGACCGCGGTCCAGCTTATCTTGAAGCTTTTACTCGCTATACTTATTACGAGCTCTTCTCAGGCTATTTTACAAAATCATCAAATTCAAACTTTAAGGACAATGAATTTGCTCTGCAGTTCTATCTGGTCAATGGTGAAGATGCAGTAGCTGCGTATGATGATGGAGAATGGGATGAAGTTCTCGAAAAAGATAAACAATACGTGATCTACAACGTCGCAGCTGAATCAACTGTCGGTCTTCATGATGAAGCTAATTTCTCGATGAAGGCAATTCCTTCCGTAATCGAAGACGGAAAGACAGCCGGCGGAAACGGAACACTCGTCTTCACAGTCGATACAATGGGACGCTATTACACATTCGAAAACAACGGTAAGTATCTCGCTACAAACGATGCGGAAGAGATGTTGCTGGAGGAACCGAATGAAGACGGCACACCGAAGGAAACATCCAAGTGGTATCTGACTCATGGAATAGATGGCGGATATATTATTAATAACAAGGAAGCTACCTATAATGGCATGCCTGTTTGTATCGAATACTATTCAAGTGTCTTCTCAGGCTGGACATTCAGCACAAAGAATGACATCAATATCTATCTCTTCAACTTCTATCAGCTGACAGATGATGCAATCGTCTATGACGATGTCGTTCAGAAGCCGTCTATCCTGTTTGACTGCAATGACTTCCGTTACATCAGACAGTCCTTCCCGGTTGAACTCTCACTGGATGATCTGGCTGAATCAATCGAGAGCGTCAAGATCGAATACATTGCCGGCGAAAGAACAGGCGAAGTGACTGACTGGCGCGGAAACAACCGCACAATCACATTCCAGATTCCGGCAGAAGAAATCGACGGCGATGAGATTCTTGATTCGTTCACAATCAGAGTCACAGTCACCAACAGCTACGGCATTACCTACAGTGCCGAGAAGGTGATTCAGATTCTGGATGAACCGTTCTTCATGAACCTCACACCTGCTCCCAATGCCCAGACCGGTGATGATTTAAGACCTGTTATTTCAGCTCTTGTCTGCAATGCAGGCGACAATCCGGAAGTCGAGATGGAAATCAACGATGAAAAGGTTGATGCAGTCTTCGAAGATGATGTGATCAGCTACACACCGGCAGAAGATATGCCTCTCGGCAGAACAAACGTCAAGATTACGGCAGTTCGTGAAGACGGCAAGAGCGTCAGTGAATCCTGGTCATTCACAGTCGGCAATTCCGATTATCAGCTCTACTTCGGTCAGCTCCATTCACATACAACATATTCAGACGGTTCCGGTACACTGGATTCCGCTCTTGAATACATCGCTTCATTACCGGAAAGTGCAAATGTTGACTTTGTCGCATTTACCGATCACTCCAACTACTTCGACACAACAAGCGCAGCCAACCCGGCAGATGCCATGAATGACAAGAGTCTCATGACTGATGCGAGCCGTGCGCTTTGGGAAGAGTACAAGGGTAAGGTTGCGAAGTTCAATGAGAGCCAGAATGACGTGATTGCAATCGCCGGCTATGAAATGACATGGTCAGGCGGTCCGGGACATATCAACTCCTACAACACAGACGGTCTTGTTTCAAGAAACAATGCAGAGCTCAATGCCAAGACAAATGACGCCGGCATGAAGCTGTATTATGCAACAATGAACAAGGATGACGGCGAGACCATGCATCAGTTCAACCATCCGGGTGCGACGTTCGGAAACTTCACGGACTTCGCATACTGGGATGAGCAGACAGATGATCACATGTTCCTCGTCGAAGTCGGCAACGGTGAAGGCCAGATCGGTGCGGGCGGATATTATCCGAGCTATGAACAGTACACACTCGCCCTTGATCAGGGATGGCATGTAGCTCCGACCAACAACCAGGACAACCACAAAGGCAGATGGGGCAACGCCAATGACGCCAGAGATGTTGTTCTGACAAATGACTTCAGCGAACAGGGAATCTATGATGCAATCAGAGCGAGACGCGTCTATGCAACAGAAGACAAGAACCTGCAGCTGACTTACACACTCAACGGCCAGCAGATGGGCACAATCATCGAGGATCTTGATCCGAATCAGCTGATTACAATCAATGTGACAATGTATGATCCTGATGACAGCGATTCAATCGTCAAGGCAGAAGTCATTGTCAACTCCGGAAAAGTCGCATATACATGGGATGATCCGGCAGTCCTCGCAGAAGGCAGTCTGGATGCAGCGCTTGTTCCGCAGTATTCCTACTACTACATCAGAGTTACAGAGGCGGATGGTGATATCGCAGTCACTGCACCGGTATGGACAGGCAAAGCTGCCCAGATCGGCATCAATGAAGTGACTTACGCACCTGAACAGCCGCTCGTCAATGAAGAAATCACATTGACAACAGAGTTCTACAACAACGAATATGCTGATGCGACACTTAAGTCAATTGTCTACACGGTTGATGGTGCAAAGGTACTCGGAACCGATACAGAAGCAAAGACAATCAATGGCGAAGAAACACTCTCCGTTCCGTTCACATTCACATATGACACTGCCAAGAGAATCACTGTGACAGTCAGCGCAGTTGTTGAATATGAAGGCACAGAGCTGAATCTCACCAAGGATGTTGTCCTCTCAGTCAGAAAAGATGACGGACCTCTGCCTGTTACGGCAATCAAGGATGTTCAGGCAGTCACTGAGGAAGGCTATGAATTCGCAATCGAAGGCACCGTTACTTCCAACGCATCCGGATATGACAAGGATACAGCCTTCTTCGACTGCATCTACGTGCAGGATGAAACAGGCGGCATCTGCTGCTTCCCTGTATCCGGCAATTACAAGATCGGTGACAAGGTTCATATCGAAGGCTACACAGACTTCTATCAGGGTGAAGCAGAACTTCAGGTGGTTTCAATCGAAGTCATCGGTGAAGGAACTGTTGAACCGACAGAAGTTACAGCTAAACAGGTCAATGATCAGTCTGTACGCGGCTCACTTGTCACACTGACAGGAACCATCGAAAGTGTTGAAAAGGCTAATGATCTGATTCAGACAATCATGGTTAAGGATGAAGAAGGCAATGTTGCAAGAGTCTTCATTGATGGCTATATCACAACTTCCTATGAAGTTGAAAACTGTGAAGTCGGCAATACAGTCAGTGCAACTGGTCTTGCTTCCTATGATGACACATGGCCTGATACAGACTACTTCGCAAGAATCAGAATCCGTGACCGTAAGGATGTTGTCTGCGGACCTGCAAAAGTCGCAGTCACAGGCGTCAGCTTAGACAGAACTGAAGCAGAGATGCTTGTCAATGAAGAAACTGTTCTTGCAGCAGCCGTACAGCCGGAAGATGCAGAAAACAAGAATGTCATCTGGACAAGCAGCGATGAAGAATATGTCACAGTCGATGAAAGCGGCAAGGTCACAGCACTGAAGCCGGGCAAGGCAGTGATTACAGTTACAACCGAAGAGGGCGGCTACAAAGCAGAGTGCGAAGTCAGAGTTCTCTTCACGGATGCTGCGGATCATGACAGATACTTCTTCAACCCTGTCTATTGGGCAGTGGATGAAGGAATCACCGTCGGCTATGGCGGAGTGGATCTCTTTACACCGGATGGAAATGTCACGAGAGGACAGATGGTCACCTTCCTGTACAGACTGGCAGGCGAACCTGAAGTAACAGGTGACAAGACATTCAACGATGTCGATCCTGAGAAGTTCTATGCAAAAGCAATTTCATGGGCAGCAGAAAACGACATCACAACCGGCTATGCGGACGGCAGCGGCAACTTCGGACCGAATGACAACTGTACAAGAGAACAGATTGTGACATTCCTCTGGAGATATGCAAAGAAACCGGCACCTGAAAAAACAGCGGAATTCACTGATACAAAGGCAGGTGCATACTATCTTGATGCATTAAGCTGGGCAGCAGAGAACGAGATCACACTCGGTCTCAATGACGGCACAGGCAGATTCGGTGTGGGCCATACATGCACACGTGCAATGTCCGTCACATTCCTCTATCGTTTCAACAGCTTTAATAAACCGAACCTGAAAAGTATTCTTAAGAACTGAGTGAAACAGAAATGAAAACTGACCGTGAGGTGCAGATCGCATCATGCGGTCAGTTTTTTTGTGTTTTTTGATGCATGCATATTTGCACGACTGATGGATCATTGATATGATCAGATTAACCTGAAGGGAGAAGATAATATGAAGAAGAGAACAATTCTTGCGGCAGCTGTATCTGCTGCGATGCTCTTTTCAGCATTGACGGTCTATGCCGAAAGTGCTGAAGCTCAGAGTGATGAAGAAACAGCTGCAGAGGCTGATTACATTTATTTCGGGAAAAGTGAATACCGGACATTTGTCGGTGATTCATATGTCAATGTATCTGTATACGTATTTCCGATGGAAGCGGATGGTCTGATTACATATGCAGTCGAAGATCCATCAATTGCGGAAATTGATACATACGGAAAAGTGACGCCGAAGTCTCGTGGCGAAACGAAAATTAAGGCAAGTACAGAGAACGGTCTTACTGCCGAAGCAAAGCTCATTGTGATGGAAGGAGATTTTGCCCACAGCGTCAGCATCAAAAATATCGATAATCTGATTCTGGAACCCGGTGATAAAACAGTTCTTGAAGCAGACCTTTACTCCAATTCAGATCCTGACAAAAGAGAATTTGCGGATGAGCATGTTGTATGGCGCACAGAAGAAAATGAAACCGAAAGCGGCGAGCCGGTGATTTCACTCACTGCTGAGGGAGAACTCGAAGCTTTGAATAACGGTGAGTGCAGAGTGATCGCCGAAACAGCAACCGGCAAAATTTCAACTGCATATGTATATGTCTGCCCGAAAATCGAGAGTCTTTCATTTACGCAAGAGCGGATGACTTCAACCATGCTTTTCGGATCCCTTAATGCTAAGGATTATCTGAAAATCGAACCCGCAGAGGCAGCTCATCGCAAAGTGATCTTCAAATCAAGCGATACTTCGGTGGCAGAAGACTATGGCGGCGGTACATATCTCTGGATCAGAAATTACGGAAAAGCAACCATTACTGCATATGCAGTGGATGATCCTTCAATCACAGCAACGATTGATGCTGAGATATCTGAGCCGGTAACACCGGAATCGATCAGCAGAGTATCCGATGAAAATGTCACGCTTTATTCAGGCTGCGATTACCCCGGAAAGACTTTCATGGTTGAATACGGTCCCGAAAAAGCTGATACAGAAACAGTCTGGTCCAGCAGTGACGAATCGATTATGTGGGTCGGCGGAAGCGAACCGCAGGCAGGGTTCCAGTATTACAAACCAGGTACTGTAACACTGACAGCCGCCAGCAAATCAAATCCGGACCTTTCTGTCACATTCAATGCAACGGTTACAGATGATCCGGTTCCTGCAGGAACATATACAACAGATATTACAATCGAGAAAAGAAATCCTGAAGACGGTACATATGAGACAGTCGGAACCAATCTTGATCTGTATGAACTCGAAGAAGGTGCAGTCTACAAAATGCAGTTTGCAGAAAAGAGTGAATTCTGTCTGCCTTCTGCAAGTTCAAGACTCAACGCATTCGCTGACTCCGAACTGATTTCAAGAGGTACGGCGTGGGGAATGATCGCTCAAGACATGGGTGATTGGTTTGAATCGCGTCCAGGTATTGAATTCTATACAAAAGGAAAAGGAAGCGAAACATATACATTCGGTGACAGAACATTCACAATTAAAGTCGGTGAAGATGAGGATGACGGTCTGATCCACGAAGTAAAGATGCTGTCGGATGTTTTTGAAACACCGAAACTTGGCAGTGCGTTCACATGGCCCGAAGATGTCAGAACGCCTGACAATACACCGTATATGACTCCTGCTGAATTCAATGAAACTCAGCACGGTCAGGGAGTCGGCGACACTTGCGGTGCACTGTTCTTAGGAACTGCCGATCACATAGAAATGAGAGTGACATGGGATGATTTTGTCTTTGAAGCAGGACAGAGCTATGTTTATAAGCTCAGCGCATATGCGGCAGAAGGATATACATTCGCAGATGATGTGAGTGCATATCTGAATGATCTGAAAGCAGACAAGGTTGACAATCGCGGAAGTGCGCTGACGCTTTACTGGGAGTTCGGTCCGTTTGAAGCAGGTGATTCGGACATCAGCAGAATCTGGTTTACGGGCGGTGAATATGAAATTGTCTATGGCGGACAGATGGTACTCATTGCCCATACGGTTCCTGAGGAGTCGTCTGATCCGATCACATTTACAAGTTCTGACTCCTCAATTGTCAGCTGCGAAAGCAATCTGCTCCATGCCAACAAAATCGGAACGGCAATCATCCGAGCAGAAGCTGCCAACGGCGTCTATGCAGAATGCCTGGTGAGAGTGCTCTTCAGCGATGTAGCCGACAGGACCAAATATTTCTATGCACCGGTTTACTGGGCGGTTGACAGCGGCGTTACGGTCGGTGCAGGCGGACCGGGTAAATTCTCTCCGAATGCTTCCTGTACAAGAGAACAGTTTGTCACCTTCTTATGGAGACAGCAGGGCATGCCTTCCTATGAAAAAGGCTGCGACTTCACGGATGTGCCTGAAGATGCATGGTATTATGAACCGATCTCATGGGCTGCCGAAAACGGAATTACAACAGGTCTCAATGACGGTACCGGAAGGTTCGGTGTCGGCCAGGCCTGCACGAGAGAGCAGTGTGTGACCTTCCTGCACAGAGCTGCACATACTCCTGAACCGGAAGGCTCCATTGAATTTACTGACAGCAAAGAAGACAAATATTATTACAAAGCAATCAAATGGGCTGCAGGCAAAGGAATTACAGTAGGCTTAAATGACGGCACCGGCAGATTCGGCGTCGGTCAGAAGTGCACCAGAGGCATGCTTGTCACATTCCTTTCCCGTTACAATGACAGTTTGAGTACACAGAAATAATCATCAAAGGCGGTTTAAAAACGATCAGAAATAACGGAGGAACCCGATGAGGATTCCTCCGTTTTTGCGATCTTCTGTATCTGACTTCAATGATCATAATGACTGTTTACTTTTCGTGTGTAAGCATATATGAACTGATGGCAGCCGTAAAGGGAATGGCAAGAATCATACCGATCGAGCTTGAAATGGAACTGACTGCCTCAACCGAAACATATGCGGATGAGAACAGCTGATTGAATGAAAGCCCGAGTGAGAAGAGATAAAGGATGAGGGTGAAGCCGCTGCCAAGGAATGCAAGAATCAGGGTGTTGGTCATGGTGCCGGTCATATCCTGACCGATATTCATGCCTGAGGAAAACAGCTGCTTAGCACTCATGGATGGATTTGCATTGTGAATTTCTTCAAGTGAAGAAGAGATGCTCATGGCAACGTCCATGACGGCCCCCAGAGCTGCGATCATGATGCCTGCACTCAATAATCCTGTGAGACCGATCGGAATGCCGGATTGTCTTAACTGCAGCAGCGGTTCGACATCCGCAGTTCTCAGCCCGTTGATTCTTGTCATCGATTGAGCAATCACGCCAAACAGCATGGCCAGGGCAGTGCCGGCTGCCGTGCCGAGCATGGCGCATACGGTTTTTCTGTGCACCCCGCCGATCAGGGTCAGGGAAACAACCGTGATATAAACACATGAGACAAAGACTGCCGGCAGGGTGGACGCTCCCTGCAGAAGCCATGGAATCAGGATGCCGAACAGCACGGCGACCGTCACGGCAAGCGCGATCAGAGACTTGATTCCGGTTTTGCCGCCGACAAGGGCGGTGATGATGAAGAAGAGTATCAGTATCCCTGCCAGAGCAGGCATGCGGTTATATTCATAGACGGTGGCTCTGAGATCCCCTGAAGCGTAGGTGTTGATGATGATCACTGCACTGTCTCCTTTTTTCAAAGGTGTGCCGTATAAAGGCCCGATGTAATTGTTGACAAGAAGTGTTTCGCCTTTGTACTGACCGCTGTCAATCTGCATGGTAAGTGACTGTTCACCGCGCCATGAGCCATCGCTGGCATCATCTGTTTCAGAATTGTCGGAGAGGATCTCTGTCACGGTCGCCCGTTCATATTCTGCATAATCACTGAGACCTGCCGTGTCAGGCACTTCTGTTCTGACATTCATTCTCATAAAAACAAACAGAACGGCAGCGGCTGCCAGCACGACGAACGACCATTTTTCATTTTTGAACCAGTCTTTGAGAGACTGTATGATCTTTTCTTTATCCATACAATAAAATATAACATCACAATCGCTTTCATGTGAATCAGAGGTGTGAACCGATCTGCTTATTATCAATATGTTTTTTTAATTCCATGCAGAAATACAAGCATTTTCTTATACAATATAAGCGCTGTTAAGAAAGGAAAATCAGTTTATGAGTGAAGTTGTTCTGGAAGCGAAAAACATGAAGAAAGTCTATAACTACAATACGCCGAATGCGTTTGAGGCGCTTCATGACATCAATTTCCAGGTATTTGAAGGCGATTTCGTCGCAATCATGGGACCTTCGGGATCCGGTAAATCCACATTTATCAATAATATTTCAACGATCGATCTGCCGACCAGCGGCCATGTGTATATCAACGGTCGTGAAGTGAGGTCCATGAGTTCCAATGAAATCGGCAGATTCCGCTATCAGAATCTCGGATTCATTTTCCAGGACTTCAACCTTCTGGATACACATACGATGTTTGAAAACATCGCCATGCCGCTCTCGCTTGCACATGTGGATGCCGATACAATCCACAAAAGAGTCAATGAGCTTGCCGAGCAGATGGATATCAAACAGCTTCTGAAGAAATTCCCGAATGAATGCTCGGGCGGTCAGAGACAAAGAGCTGCCATCTGCCGCGCTCTGATCAACCATCCCCGTATCATCGTTGCCGATGAGCCGACCGGAAACCTTGACTCAAAGAACTCCAGCGAACTGATGAAGATTCTTGAAAAGCTGAATTCGGATGAAGGCGTAACGATCGTCATGGTAACACACGATCCTCTGATTACTTCCTATTCCTCAAGACTGATCTATATCAAGGACGGCAACATCGAGTCCGTACTTGACCGTGAAGGACTGACACAGGATGAATACTTCTCAAAGATTGTTGAGATCAATTCCGCAGAATCAAGGGAGATTCTGAACCAATGATCGTCCGTGATGCACTCAGGAGCCTGCGGGATGATTTCACCCGTTCGTTCTTCTACTGGCTGACGCTGCTGCTGACATCGATCTTCATCTTCCTGTTCTTCAACATGATGATGAGCGATCCGGACGGAGCGAGTTTCTTGATGGAAGGGACCGATCCGCTTGCCACATTGATTTCAGTTTCAGTCATTGTCATCTGTATGACGGCAATCCTGTTTGCCAATGATTTCTTCGTCAAGCGGAAAGCGAAGGAACTGGCAGTGAGACTGATCTGCGGGGCAACGGCGCTGCAGCTGGCGATGTATCTTCTGATTCAGACCGTGATCCTGCTGATTATCGCAATTCCGGTCGGACTGATTCTTGCCAATCTGATGATCCCTCTGCTGAATTATCTGCTGGCAAATGTCATGGGCAGTTCGCTGGTCATCGCCATCAGTTCACAGGCAAATGTACTGGTCGGGGTTATACTCGGCTTTGTGGTATTCTTTGTCGTCATGCTCAATCTCAGCTTTGCATTAAGAAATGCAGCAACCATGATGTTCTCCAAAGACATCATGACAGCTGCAGGAAGCGGATTGTTTTATCTTGGCAACGTGCCGGGAATTCTCAAGAAGATCTTCTGCGTCATCCTCTGGCTGGCACCGGTTGCATTGTTCTATACAACCGAAGGCGGCATGATCATCTATGCGCTGCTGTCGCTTGTCGGATTGTCGATGTGCTTTGATTCGGTCTTCGGCCCCTGGCTCACAGACCGCACACAGAAGGATCCGTCAGATCTAAGAAGATGCGTCAGGGACGGGTTCATCCGTCATGATTTCAGACTGCTGAAGATGAATATGATTCTTCTGCTCGGATGTGCATGTCTTTTAAGCACTTCATTGATTTCCAAGACAACAAAGCCGATTGAGCTGCTGATGTATACGATGTCATTCATCGTGATGAACATCCTGCTTTCATTGGCCATTGTCTTCAAATATTCAACCGATATTTCCAACCGCACGCAGTACTACCGCACACTTGATCAGATCGGCAGTACGGCAGAAGATCTGAAGTCCATCAGCCATGGGGAAGTGATCCGCTTCTACGGAACACTGATCATCATCGGTCTGCTGTATCTGCTCAACATCATGGCAGTGGGAATGATCCATGGCGATTTAAGCGGATCGTTTGCGGCTGTGTTCGTCATCGGATTTGTTCTGCCGCCGGCATTATGCATCGCACTCTCAATGCATTCATACGCCAAGGCACTGAAGCCGATCAAAGATCCGAGATAATTGACACAAGTGTCATCAAACTGAATGAGAAGGGATGAAAATCCCTTTTTCTATCGGCTTTTGCCCAGGGCAATGCGCATGTGTATCAGAATGTCAAGAGTGCAACTAAAGCTTTGCCGTGATAAGATAACACAGTTGAAAGGAGTATTGATCCATGAACGAAGAGATTATTAAATCGATCGCATCTGAGCTTAAGATTGCTGTCAGCCAGGTGCAGAATACATTATCCATGCTGGAAGAAGGAAACACCGTTCCGTTTATCGCCCGTTACCGTAAAGAACAGACAAAAGGTCTGGATGAAGAACAGATTCTGTTTATTCAGAAACAGTATGACTATCAGCTGAAGCTTGCTGAAAGAAAAGAGAATGTTCTCAAGCTGATTGCCGAGCAGGGCAAGCTCACAGACGAAATCAAAAAGAGCGTTGAGGAATGCACAAAGCTCTCCCAGGTTGAGGATATTTACCGCCCTTATGCCCAGAAGAAAAAGACAAGAGCCGCAACCGCAATCAAAAACGGTCTGCAGCCTCTGGCTGACTGGATGCTCTCACTTCCGACAGAAGGAAATCTTGTTGAGGAAGCGATGAAGTATGTCAATGACGATGTGAAGAATATCAAGGATGCCGTACAGGGTGCCATGGATATCATCGCCGAAGTTGTCAGTGACAACGCTAAGCAGAGATGGGCTTTCAAGGATACCATCATGAAGGCGGGCGTCATTGAGACAAAGATCAAGAAAGATGCCGAAGACGAGAAGAAGGTCTATCAGAACTATTATGACTACAGCGAGAAGATCTCCACTCTTGCCGACCACAGAATCATGGCAATCGACCGTGCTGAAAAGGCAAAGGTCATCGCAGTGAATTTCATCTTCGATGAAGAAGGCCTCAAGCAGCAGGCATTTGATGCCCTGACACACAAGCAGTCAACCATCGTTGACAACGAGCTGAAGCTGGCTGCGGATGACGGCTGCGACAGGTTGCTGTTCCCGTCCATCGAAAGAGAAATCCGCTCCGAGCTTTCCGACCGTGCCCATACAAGATCCATCGAAATCTTCTCCGCCAACCTTGAGAAGCTGTTACTGCAGGCACCTCTGAAGGGAAGAACAGTTCTCGGATTTGACCCGGGCTACTATAACGGCTGCAAGCTTGCGGTCATCGATGAAACCGGCAAGATGCTGACGGTCGAAAAGATCTATCCGTTCTCGAAAAAGGGCGGCGACATTGAGACAAGCAAGAAAGCTCTGCTGAGACTGATCCAGAAATACGGCGTTGAAATCGTTGCGATCGGCAACGGCACAGCCAGCCGTGAAAGCGAAAAGCTGGTTGCCGAAGTCATCCGTGAAAACAGTCTGAAAACAGAATATGCAATCGTTTCCGAAGCAGGTGCTTCCGTATGGAGTGCCCAGGAAGCAGCCAGAGCTGAATTCCCCGATCTTGCGGTTGAGGAAAGAAGTGCAGTTTCCATCGGCAGAAGACTGCTTGACCCGCTTGCCGAACTGATCAAGATCGATCCGAAATCCATCGGTGTCGGTCAGTATCAGCACGACCTGCCCCAGAAGGCACTCTCCGAACGTCTTGATGAAGCAGTCATGAAGTGCGTCAACCGCACCGGTGCCGATCTGAATACGGCAAGTATGGAACTGTTAACACATATTTCCGGTCTTAACAGTGCAGTTGCCAAGGAGATTGTCAATTACAGAAATGAGAACGGACGCTTTACCAACCGTACCCAGCTGATGAAGGTCAAGAAGCTCGGCCCCAAGGCTTATCAGCAGTGCGCAGGCTTCTTACGTATTACAGACGGCGAAGAGCCGCTTGATCAGACTTCCATCCATCCGGAAAGCTATGAAGCTGCCCGTGCGCTCATGAAGGCTTGCGGCATCACTCAGCTCGGCCAGGCGGATATTGCATTCCCTGAGGACAAGGTGAAAGATCTTGGCATTGATGCATATACTCTCAAGGATATCGAAGACTCCATCACCCAGCCGCTCAGAGACTACCGTGATCAGTTTGAAACTGCACTGCTCAGAAGCGATGTTCTCGAAATGAGCGATCTCCATGTCGGTGACAAGCTCTCCGGCACAGTCCGCAATGTTGTCGACTTCGGTGCATTCGTCGATATCGGTCTTCATGAAGACGGTCTGGTTCATACAACCAGAATGTCGATGAAGAGAAACATCGATCCGATGTCAGTTGTCTCAGTCGGCGATATCGTCGATGTATGGGTTTATGAGCTCGATGAGGAAAGAGGAAGAGTTTCTCTGAGCATGCTGCCGCTCGAACAGCTGAATCAGCGTGACGCAGCCTATAAATACCGCAAGGGCGCTAAAAACAAAAAGAACGACAAACCGAAGAAGAAGGAAGTTACCATGGATGATGCAATGGCACGTCTCATGGAGCGCTTCGGAAAATAAGAATTTCTGATGAAACAGTCATGTATGCTCTCATGTATGCATGACTGTTTTTCATATATAATGAATTTGTTACGGAGTGATATATGAGTCTGTTCAATGAAGAGTTTCCCTGTTTTGCATCTGAAAAAATCATATTGAGAAGAATTTCTGAAGATGATCAGAGAGAGCTTGCACTGCTGTTTGATTATGAGCTTGATGAAACATCGGTGAACCGCTTTCTGGCTGAAAGCAAAGCATCCTGGAATAGTCGAAAGACATATATGCTTGGAATTGTTTCGGCACATGATCATCAGCTCAAGGGCATCATTGAATGCTATGGACATCAGGATGAACAGGTTGAAATCGGCTATCGCATCATACCGTCTGAAAGGCACAAAGGTTATGCATCCGAAGCGGTTTATCTGCTTGTGCATGAATTGATACAAAATGAAGATATCGAAACGGTTTATGCCAGATGTTCCAAAGACAATGAAGACTCGCTTGCTCTGTTAAGACATAATGGATTTGAACAGATTGAAGAGGTAAGCAAAGGCACCCTGAAATTTGCATATTACAGAAATCCGGGTGCGAAAGAGAGGTCTATGCTGAAAGAAGGAATGAAGGAAATATATCTGGCGGCAGGCTGCTTCTGGGGAAGCGAAAAAGCATTCAAGCTGCTGGATGGCGTGAAGGAAACAGAGACCGGCTATGCCAACGGGACACTGAACAATCCCCGCTATGAAGATGTATGCCGGGGAAATACCGGCTTCAGGGAAACCGTCAGGGTTGTCTATGATCCTGCATGCGTCAGTCTTGAAACGATCATGAAAGCATATTTTCTCTGCATCGATCCGACTGTGAAAAACCGTCAGGGCAATGATATCGGCACTCAATATCAGACCGGCGTTTACTATACAGACGGGGCAGACGAAAAAGTGCTGAGTGACATCTTTGCACAGGAGAAAAAGAAGTATCCGACATTTGCGGTTGAACTTGAACCGCTGAAAAATTTCTTCAGTGCCGAGGAGTATCATCAGAATTATCTCGACAAGAATCCGAACGGCTACTGCCACATCACGAAAATTGAATTTGATGCGGTCAGAGCTCTGAACAAAAAACAATAAAAAAGCTTTCGATCTGAAACTTTCGGGTGGATCAGACGGTATAATAAAAAAGCAGGCATATAAAGGGGACAATATTTATGATCAAGGAACTTTACAAAGAAGGGTATACACAGAACCGTGAACTTTCATGGCTTCATTTTGACAACCGCTGTCTCAATGAAGCAAAGGACAAGACGGTTCCTTATATCGAGCGTCTCAAATTTGTTGAGATCTACACATCCAATCTGACTGAATTCTTCATGGTGAGAGTCGGCTCTCTTTATGATATGAACAAGGCATCTGTCACCAAGGTCGACAACAAATCAGGCCTTTCACCCAAGGGACAGCTCAACGCCATCTATCCGGCCGCCAAAAGAGGTCTGAAGAAGCGCGATGAAATCTATGCCGATCTGCGCAGAAAAATGTTCAGAGCCGGAATTGAAGATATCGGAATGGAGGACCTTGAGAAAAATGAGGCGAAATATCTCAGAAAGTATTTCCGCAGGGAAGTATCGCCTCTGCTTGCTCCGCAGATTGTCGATATTCATCATCCGTTCCCGAATCTGCAGGTCGGAATGATCTACATTGCGGCTGTATTGAAATATGCAAAGAAATCAGTCTTTGCTTTTGTGCCCGTTCCCAAAACACTGCCTGCCATCATTTCACTGCCGCATAAAAACAGAGTCCGCTTTGTTCATACGGAAGACATGATCATGTCATATGCATCGGAAATCTTCCCGGATGCAGAGATCTCTGAAATTCTCAAAATCACGGTTGCCCGCTCCGCCTATGTCGATGCGGATGACGAAGTCTTTGCCGATATTCTTGATTACCGCAAAAAGATGCTGAGAGTGCTCAAAGAGCGCCGCAAGATGAATGTGACAATGCTGACATTCTCGAAAAAGCCAAGCGACCATCTGAAAAAATATCTGCAGAGCAATCTGGGTATCACGAATCGTGAAGTGTTTGTATGCAGTGTTCCGATGAATCTGAAATATGTCTATTCTCTGCCGTCACTTCTGAGTGATGATATGAAAAAGACGATGACATATCCGTCCTATGAACCGAAGCTTTCCGCATCCCTCAATTATTCCAGGAAGCTGTTCCCGCAGATTCAGAAGAAAGATGTTCTTCTTTCCTATCCGTATGAATCAATGGAGCCTTTCCTGCAGCTTCTGAAAGAGTCGGCAGCCGATCCGAATGTCGTTTCAATCAAGATCACCATCTACCGCCTGGCGAGCCATGCACGTCTTGTTGATTATCTTTGTCTTGCGGCAGAAAACGGCAAGGAAGTGGATGTTCTGATTGAACTGAAAGCCAGATTTGACGAGCAGAACAACATTGACTATTCCGAACGGCTGGAAGATGCCGGCTGCAACGTCATCTACGGTTTTGAAAAATACAAAGTCCATTCGAAAATCTGTCTGATCACAAAGGTTGAAAAGGGCAATACAAGCCATGTCGCTCTTCTTTCAACCGGAAACTTCAATGAGAATACAGCCAGGCTTTATACTGATCTTTCCTATCTGACTTCCCGCAAGGAAATCATTGATGATGCGATTGCATTCTTTCAGAACATGGCGATCGGCAAGCTTGACGGCGAATATTCATCATTGCTTGTCGCTCCGGTTTCCCTCAAGAGCACAATCCTTGATCTGATGGATCAGGAAATTGCCAAAGGTGAAAACGGCTATATCTTTGCCAAGGTCAATTCAATCACCGATGAAGAGATCATCGTCAAGCTCAAGGAAGCTTCCTGTGCAGGGGTAAAGGTTGAACTGTTGGTCAGAGGCATCTGCTGCATTGTGCCGGGCGTTAAGGACAAGACGGAAAACATTGAAATCCGTCAGATTGTCGGCAGATATCTTGAACATTCCAGAATCTACATCTTCGGCAAAGGCGATGAAGAAAAGATGTACATTGCATCAGCCGATTTCATGACAAGAAATACCGAACGCAGAGTTGAGATTGCCTGCCCGGTTCTTGACAAGGCATGCATCGCCAGGATTCACAGAATCATCGATCTTTACAAAGCGGACAATACAAAGGTCAGGATTCTCTTCCCGACCGGCCGCTATCACAAGATTACGGATGCCGAAGTGCCTGTAACCGCACAGGAATTAATGATGGAGATGACCGCTGAAAGCAAGCAGTCGCTGCCGCCCGCCGCAATCGTGCAGCGCCCGGAGGCCACCGTATTCGATACCACATTCAAAGCAAAGAAAAAGAAGAAAAAGAAATGATAAAAATCAGAGTGATCCTGCCTGAAGGCAGAGAGTTTGAAAAAGAATATGAACCCGGCGTCACGGCTGAAAAGATCACTGCTTCTCTTGAAGAGAAGCCGGAATACGACATCATTTCCTGCCGCATTGACAATGTTTATGAAAGAATCGATCTGCCCCTGAGCAAAGACTGCACGCTCGAACTGCTCGATCAGAGAAATCCATATGCAAATCTCTTGTATCAGGCATCTCTGACTCTGCTTTATATCAAAGCGGTTCATGACATTCTTGGAGATAAAACAAAAGTTTCGATCAACAATTCTCTCTCAAGAGGTCTCTTCACAAACATTCATTATTCCGGTATCAATGATGAAATCTGTGCGCGCATTGAAGAAAAAATGAATGAATATGTACGGATGAATGCAGAGATCAGAGAAGAACATCTCAGCCGCCGTGAAGTCCTTTCGTTCTTAAAAGAAACAGACCAGCATGATATTCTGCGGCTGTTTGAAAGCGCACCTGATCTTTCGGAAGCTTATTTATGCACGCTTGATGATGAGAAGATTCTCTTCTACACGCATCTGGTACCGGCATGCGGCTATCTGAAGCGGTTTGAAATCCGCCGCTACAGAAGCGGTGTGCTGCTGCGGTTCCCGCATCACAGAGATCCTTCCTCCGTTCCGGTTTATGAAGAACAGAGGATTCTCTATGAAGCATTCTCGGAAGAAACCCATTGGGAACATTTATGCGGTGTCAATCACGCAGCTGATCTCAACCGCTGCATTGCAAAAGGAAAAGCACGTGATCTGATCCTGCTTTCGGAAGCACTTCATGAAAAGAAGATTGCCGAAATCGCCGAAAAGATTCATGAAAGCGGAAAGAGAATCATCCTGATTGCAGGTCCTTCCTCTTCCGGCAAGACTTCCTTTGCAAAGCGTTTATGCATTCAGTTAAGAGTCATCGGCATCCATCCTCTGTATCTTGGAACGGATGATTATTTCATCAACCGCGAAGATATGGAAACCGATGAAAACGGAAACCGCGATTTTGAAAGCCTGAGTGCTGTTGATACAAAATTGTTTGCCGAACAGATGAATGCACTTTTAAACGGTGAGAAGGTGGATCTGCCTGAGTTTGACTTTGTGAACGGCGTCAAGGTTTTCGGCAAGCGGATCACATCGATCCGCAGCGATCAATTAATTGTGATCGAAGGAATCCACGCCCTTAACCCGAAGCTTTCGGAAGGAATCGATGAGAAGGATAAATTCAGAATTTACATTTCACCGCTGACCCAGCTCAACATCGACATTCACCACCGCATTCCGACAACCGATGCAAGATTGTTCAGAAGACTGATCAGGGATGCCCGCACCAGAGGACGTTCTGCCGCGACGACCATCCATGACTGGCCGGCTGTACGGCATGGCGAAGATGACAACATCTTCCCGTACAACTCCGAGGCGGATGCCTTCTTCAACAGCCATTGCATCTATGAACTTGCAGTGCTGAAAAAATATGCTGAGCCGCTGTTAAAGGAAATCACACCTGATCAGCCGGAATATCCGGAAGCGCAGCGCTATCTGCAGTATCTGAAATTCTTCATTTCACTTGATGACGAATCGGCGATTCCGTGCAATTCACTGCTCCGTGAATTCATCGGCGGCAGCGTGCTTGTCGGATAATACAGCTTACATGCATGAAAAGGACGGGCGGAAACGCCCGTCTTTCATATGGATTGAAAGAGTGCGATATTCTTTTATTTCAAGAAAGAATCGTATATACTTTCACTTGCGCTTATGGAAAAGAAGAAATTTGAAACAAAGGGAAGTCTCCTGCTTTATTTTGTAAAGGGATCGGCACGATGGTTTGCGCTGGCGGTGTTTTTCGCATGTGCAGTCTCGCTGCTCGATCTGATCAATCCGAAAATCATCGGCTATACGGTTGACTCTCTGATCGGGGATCAGCCTTCAAAGCTGCCGTTTTATCTGTCCGCATTTGAAAATGCGATGGGCGGTCAGAGTGTATTGAGAGAAAAGCTCTGGCTGGTGGCTATGGCAGTGGTCATTGTCGCATTATGCTCGGCTTTATGCCGTTTCCTGTTCAGGCTGTTCAATTCAATCGGAGCTGAAACACTTGTCAAGCATATGCGCGACACGCTGTTTGATCACATCACAAGGCTGCCGTTTGCCTGGCATTCGGTCAATCACACCGGTGATATCATCCAAAGATGCACCAGCGATGTTGAACAGATCAAAATGTTCTTAAGCGAACAGCTGACATCACTGCTGAGAGTCTTTGTGCTGATTGCCATGGCGCTCACCTATATGTTCAGAATCTCCGGAAAGCTGATGTGCGTTTCCGGCATCTTCATTCCGATTATTATTTCCTATTCATTCTGGTTTCACAAAAAGATCGGCTCTCAGTTTGCAATCGTTGACAGCGAGGAGGGCAAGCTTTCCTCCATCGCACAGGAAAATCTGACCGGTGTACGTGTTGTCCGTGCTTTCGGCAGAGAAAAATATGAACGGGAGCGTTTTGAAAAGCAGAATGCATATTATACCGGCATGTGGATCAGACTGATGCAGCTGATGAGTGCTTTCTGGACATCGGGCGATTTCATCTCCTATGTGCAGCTTCTCTCAGTTCTTTCAGCAGGTTCCTACCTGGCTGTGCATGGGGAAATCACAGCCGGCAGCTTTATCGAATTTGTGACTTACAATGCGATGCTGACATGGCCTGTAAGAATGCTTGGCAGAGTCATTGCCAATCTTTCCAAGGCAGGCATTTCAATAGAGCGTCTGCGCTATATTATGAATTCGGAAGAAGAAAAGGATGCACCGAATGCGTGCGAGCCTGATTTCAGACAGGATATCACATTCGATCATGTCTCATTCAGCTATACGGATGACGGCGCAAAAATCCTCGATGATGTCAGCTTTACGATCAAAGCCGGCACAACGGTCGGCATTCTCGGTTCCACCGGCAGCGGCAAGTCCACGCTGATGTATCTGCTTGACCGGCTCTATCCGCTGAAGGAAGGAAACGGAAGAATCCTGATCGGCGATACCGATCTCAAAGATATCAAAGCGGACTGGATCCGCAGGAACATCGGCATGGTTCTTCAGGAACCATATCTCTTCTCACGCACACTTGCGGAAAACATTTCAATCGCAGCTGATGACAAAGAGATTGAACGTGTTCACAGAGCTGCCGAAATCGCTCAGTTAAGCGGTTCGATCGACAGATTCAAAGACGGCTATGAGACCTATGTCGGTGAGCGCGGCGTTACGCTTTCGGGCGGACAGAAACAAAGAACTGCGATTGCCCAGATGCTGATCACAAAGCCGCCTGTCATGGTCTTTGATGATTCGCTTTCTGCCGTCGACTCGGAAACAGACGCCAGAATCAGAGCTGCCCTCAGGGCAAATGTCGAAGATACTACCGTCATTCTGATTGCCCACCGCATTACGACTCTCATGCATGCCGATCAGATCATCGTCATGGACAAGGGCAGAATTGCCGAAACGGGAACCCATGAGGAGCTGGTTGAAAAGGGCGGTATCTATGCAAAGATTCATGAGCTTCAGATGCAGCAGAGCAATCTGGCACAGGAGGAGAACATATGAGTGAAGAAAACAAAAATGTACACCTCCCGTTCTTCGGCATTCCGAAAATCCTTCCCTATGTGAAGAAATACAGAGTCAGAATTGCGGCAATGATCACAATGGGGATCGTCGCCAGTCTGATCGATTCGGTTTTCCCGATGTTTACCCGCTATGCGATCGATCACTTCATCGCTGAGGAAACGCTGGATACCATCGGGATTTTCGCAGTGCTGTTCATGGCCATTCTGATTGTTCAGGTCGTACTCAACTACATCACGATGTATTACTCGGGCATGACGGAGATGGATGTTGACAGGGATCTGAGAGATGCCTCATTCAATCATCTGCAGACGCTGTCATTTGCCTATTTCAATCAGAATAACGTCGGCTATATTCATGCAAGAGTCATGAGCGACACCGGCAAGATCGGTGAGCTGGTTGCCTGGCGGATGATGGATATTGTCTGGAACGGATCCTATCTGATCTTCATACTGGCAAATATGCTGATCATCAATGCACGCTTAGCCGTCTATGTGCTTCTTCTTGTACCGGCAGCTGTGCTGTTAATCAGTTTCTTCCAGAAAAGACTGGTCACACTGAACCGGAAAATCCGTGAAATCAATTCAAAGATCACCGGCGACTTCAATGAAGGAATCACCGGCGTCAAATCAATCAAGACACTCGTCATTGAAGATGTGATCGGTTCCGATTTCAAAAAAGACACATCTGAAATGAGAAGAACATCCGTCCACGCAACAAGATATTCAGCTTCCTTCTCGGCTGTGATGACAATGCTGGGAAGTGCAGCTCTTGCGCTTGTCTTATGGAAGGGCGGAACCCTGACAAAAGAGGGTGTTATGCTGATCGGTACATTGTCTGTATTCATGACATATGCCATGAATATGATGGAACCGATTCAGTTCATCATCGAAACAATCGCCGCACTCATTGCAATTCAGGTCAACATTGAGCGCTTTACAAAGCTCATGGAAACCGAAAGCGATGTGGCTGACTCGAAGGAAGTCATTGAAAAATACGGCGATACATTTGAACCGAAAAAAGAAAACTGGGAAAAGCTTGAAGGTGACGTGGAATTCAGAGATGTCAGCTTCATGTATCCTGACGGCAATGAAATGGTTCTGGAAAACTTCAATCTGAAGGTGCCCAAAGGAACCAATGTGGCAATTGTCGGTGAAACCGGTGCCGGCAAATCAACTCTTGTCAATCTGGTATGCCGCTTCTTTGAACCGACAAAAGGACAGGTACTGATCGACGGCCGGGATGCGAAGGAACGTTCGCAGCTCTGGCTGCATTCCAATATCGGCTATGTATTGCAGACACCGCATCTGTTTTCGGGAACGGTGCGCGACAATCTGAGATACGGCAAACCGGACGCAACCGATGAAGAGATCATGGAAGCTCTGAAGCTTGTCAGTGCTGAAGGGGTTCTGGCGAAAATGGATCAGGGACTCGACAGTGAAGTCGGCGAAGGCGGCGATCTGCTTTCCACCGGCGAAAAGCAGCTGCTCTCATTTGCCAGAGCAATCCTTGCCGATCCGAGAATTCTCGTTCTTGATGAAGCAACGGCTTCGATTGATACACTGACCGAGAAGGCAATCCAGGATGCAATTGCGACCGTCATCAAAGGAAGAACATCCTTCGTCATTGCCCATCGTCTTTCGACGATTGTCGATGCCGATGTGATTCTGGTTGTCGAAGACGGAAAGATTGTCGAGCGCGGCAGGCATAAAGAACTGATGCGCAGAAAAGGAATTTACTACGATCTTTATACAAGACAGTATGAAGAAATGGTCGTCAATCAATACGGAACAGCTTAAAAAAATGACATGTTCACTCAGATTTACCTGTGAGCATGTCATTTTTTAATGCTTATTTATGTCTGTATGGTTTTTCAGGATACTGCGGGAAGTGATATTCCCCATGCAGATAACCTTTGAGGAATGCTTCCGCCAGTGAATTCTTCCGGATGTATTTTTCAGCTTCTTCAATGCTCATCCATTTCCAGAAATCGATTTCTTCATTCGGTACTGCATCCACATCATCGACAACCGCCGTGAAATTGAACATCAGCGTATTGCTGGGCTTGTAATAATGCGATCTGTTGAAGGTGACGCTTTTTGCCGTTAGGCCGAGCTCTTCCTTGATTTCACGGACTGCCGCATTTTCGGCGTCTTCGCCGATATTGACATAGCCGGCGCAGAGAATATATTGATCGCCGCCGTACTGTCTGATCAGCAGGATCTTCTCATGTTTTTCATCCGTGATGATCATTGAAACGCCGCAATTGAATACAGGGAATCTGTAGTCATTGCATTTCGGGCACCAGGGGATGTTTTTTCCTTCTGATTCCAGATATTTTTCTTCCAGTTTTTCACCGCACTGCATGCAGTAATTCATTTCAACTGCCATAGGATACCTCTTTTCGTGAGGAATATTATATTATTCTGAGAGCTCGGATTTCAGCTTTTCTGCCCAGCCGGCAAATTCATCCAGTCTTTCCTTTGTGACTTCCGGGAAGCGGGGATCCATGTCGCGCAGTTCATTCAGAATGATTTCGGAAACGACATAGCGCATATACCACTTATGATCGGCAGGGACAACATACCAGGGGGAATGCTTTGTGGAAGTTTCATTGATTACGTCTTCAAATGCCTGCATATAGGCATCCCAGTATTCTCTTTCCTCCACGTCGCCGCTGGAGAACTTCCAGTTTTTCTCAGGCTCTTCAATTCTGCTTAAGAAGCGTCTGGCCTGTTCATCCTTTGATACATTCAGGAATATTTTGATGACCCGTACATTGTTGTTGTAAAGATACTTTTCGAAGTTTTTGATGTCTTCATAGCGTCTGTCGATGACTTCATCCAGATCAATTCTTCTGGATTGTGCCTGTGACGCATAGAGCTTTTTGACTTTGCCGATCAGAACATCTTCATAATGAGAACGGTTGAAGATGGCAATTTCACCTTTGGCAGGGACTTTCTGAACAATCCGCCAGAGAAAATCGTGGGCAAGTTCGGCTGAGCTGGGGGATTTGAAAGCTGCCTCGTAGACGCCGTGCGGAGAAAGGCATTGCAGAACATGGCTGATGGTGCCGTCCTTGCCGGCTGCGTCCATCGCCTGGAAGACAATGATGAGGCCTTCCTTTTTCTCGGCATAGAGTTTCTGCTGAAGAAGGTCGAGTTCCTCTTCATTTGCCTTCATTTTTTCTTTCGCTTCTTTTTTGTCAGAACAAAGTGAGGTTTCATCTGTGGATACATCTGAAATGTCGAACCGGTTTTTGCCGGTATAGCGGTATTTGCTGATCATGATTTTTCCTCTTTTCCTTGCAGATATCATACCATTGAATGCGATGCATCCCGGAAAATGAAATAAAAAAAGACCTGTCACATGACAGATCTTTGATGGTCGGGGTGACGAGATTCGAACTCACGACCTCTTCGTCCCGAACGAAGCGCTCTACCAAGCTGAGCCACACCCCGACGTTCAGCGTAGATTATGTTAGCACATAAGGGATAAAAAGCCAACAGATTTTTGATTTTTTTTCGGAAGGCTGAAAAAGGAAGGAAATGCCCGGTTCTGAGGCAATCGGCGCATTCTGTATTTTGTATGATAAGATAATCCTTGGATTCAAAGGGGTATCAATCATTTCGGAGGGGCATATGGCAGGAAGAAAGAGAAAGCTTCGCATTGACAGAATCATTCTGTTATGTGCGATTGTTGCGGCAGTATTTGCCGGCGGGTTCGGGCTGGCAAAGCTGCTTGATTCAGCTGTCAATAATGATCATTACGTCAGACTTCAGCCTTCGGCACATAAGAGGAATACGGAAGAAGGATATTCCCCGGTGATCAGACAGACGCAGGCAACGCTGTTCATGGTCGGCGATGCACTTCTTCATGACACTGTCTACGACGACGGAAGAACGGCTGAGGGCGGATGGGATTTTACACATCAGATCTACAGACTCGGTGAGATTGCCCGTCAGTATGATCTTGCCTATTACAATCAGGAAACAATACTGGGCGGAGAAGAACTCGGTCTCTCCAACTATCCGATGTTCTGCTCACCGCAGGAGTGGGGACGCGATATGGTTGCCCAGGGTTTCAATCTTGTCTCAACTGCCACCAATCATGCGCTTGACAGATGGGGAGCCGGAATCGCAGCGTCAAAAGCTTTCTGGAAATCACAGGAGGGTGTTGTTGAAGACGGCACAAATACATCCTGGGAAGAATACAACGAACTGCCGGTCTATGAAGTCAACGGCATCTCCTATGTCTTTGTTTCATGGACATACGGAATGAACGGACTGCAGTGTCCGGAAGGTGAAGAATATCTTGTCAACTGCTATGACGGCTATATGGATGTCATGCTCGATCAGGTCAGACAAGGCAAAGAAAAAGCAGATGTTGTCATCGTCGCAATCCATTGGGGTGATGAATATTCCATGACGCCCAATGAATCGCAGATGTCTATTGCCCGTCAGCTCTCCGATGCCGGAGCGGATATCATCATCGGCAATCATGTTCACTGCATTCAGCCGGTTGAATGGATCAACGGAAAGACAATCTGCTTCTATGCGCTGGGCAATATGATCTCGGATCAGTGGCCGTGGGAAGAAAGCATGATCGGCATGATGGGCGGTCTTAAGATTACCAAGACAATCCAGGGAGCGAAGACTGATATCAGAATCTCCGATGTCAAAGCAGATCTGCACTGGACCTATTCCAACCGCAGTGCACATACTGATTTTGAAGAGATTCCGTTCTCACAGCTCAATGATTCTCTGTATCCGGGGTATCAGGAAGTCTACAGCCGCTATGTCGGCAAGATCAATGAAATGGATCCGACAATCCAGGTCGGAGGATTCTGATCGATGAGAATCTCGGTGCTCACCATGTGTCCGGAAATCTTTGCAGGATTTACGGAATCCGCTCTTGTGAAGCGGGCAGTACAGAAGGGCTCTCTTCAGCTTGAATTCGTTGATATCAGAGAGTTTGCCGGGGGCAGTTACCGTCATATCGATGACAGTCCGTATGGCGGCGGGGCAGGGATGATCATGCGGCCTGTGCCGGTGATTGATGCTTTAAGAAGCGTGCGCAGTGAAGAAAGTCATACCGTTATCTTTGCACCATGCGGCAACCTTTATACACAGAAAAAGGTTCATGGATATGAGCAGCTTGAACATCTGATCCTGATCTGCGGGCATTATGAAGGCATTGACGCAAGGGTATATGAAGAGTGCGACGAACTGCTTTCGGTCGGTGATTATATTCTGAGCGGCGGAGAAATCCCGGCGATGAGTGTCATTGATTCGATAGTCCGGATGCTTGGCACCATACGGCAACAGAGTACGGAAGATGAGTCATTTGAAAACGGTCTGCTTGAATATCCGCAATATACAAAGCCTGCCGAGTTTGAAGGCAGAAAGGTACCGGATGTACTGCTCTCAGGCAACCATGAAAAAATACGCCTGTGGCGCCTGAAGCAGGCGCTTGCGCGGACTGCAGAAGAAAGACCTGATCTTCTTGAAAACAGACAGCTGAGTGAAGAAGAAATCAGGCTGCTCAAAGAAATCGATAACGAAAAAGACGCGTGAAGTGCGTCTTTTTACATCGGTATGATCCATTCGCTGATCAATACAGCGATGCAGCAGGCGGAAGCGACAAAGGGAAGGCTTCTGCCCTGATAGGCAAATAGAATCCCGACTGCCAGGGCAATATATCCGGAAAGCGGACTGCCGGTAGACTGAACAATTGCCGGGAAAGTCATGACGGCAAGCGTCGCATAGGGAACATAATACAGAAACGAACGGATGAACGGACTTCTGATCGGCTTTCTGATCAGCGTCAGAGGCAGTACACGGATCAGATAGGAAACACCGCCCGAAACAAGGATATAGAGTAGAATGCTGTGTTTCATGCGTCCTCACCTGCACTTTCTTCGTGCGGTGCAATCACGGAAGCAGCCGCAGCAATCAGAACGGTCAGAATAATTGTTTTGGTTCCTGAAGAAATACTGATGGCAGGAATCAGATCGCATAACCAGCTGAGGGCAAAACCGGAAAGCACAACTGCCAGAACTGCTCTGTCTTTGCGGCAGGGCGGAATGATGATCGCAAGAAACATTCCGAATAAGGCAACGCTCAATGCTCTGACGATTCTGGCCGGCAGGATGTTTCCGGCAATGATTCCGCCGGATGATCCGATTGCCCAGAACAGTGCCGAAATCGACAGGGCTCCATAGTAATACCATGGAGACAGCGCTCCGCTTTGCGCAATGCCGAGCCCGAACAGCTCGTCCGTGATTCCATATCCGACAAAGAAGCGGTGAATCAAAGCTGTCTTCCCGCTGAATTTCTGAGAGAGGGCAGTGCTCATCAGCAGATAGCGGGCATTTGCGACAAGGGTGACAATCGCAATTTCAAGATACGCACCGTCTGCCGCAATGACCTGCAGGGCAGCATATTCCCCGGCTGAGGCAAGATTGAAAAGGCTGAAGAAAAAGCCTTCGGCTGCGTTCATGCCGGCATTCTTCATGGCAATGCCGAGTGAAAATGAAACCGCCAGATATCCGAGTGCGATCGGAATGCCGTCCTTGAGACCGCAAAGCAGATCGTGCTGTTTTGTAAATCCTTTCATTCCTGTTTGCATAACGGTTTCATTTTAAGCACCACCGGCTGCAAAGTAAAGAAATTTGACAATGGGGCCGATTCTGCACGTTCATGAAACAATATGCTATAATCTCTACATGGCCCGCGGCCCTTTTTGTCATGCGGGCGAACGATACATTATGAATCAGGAAATCAAAAAAATAACGGACGGCGCGATGATGATCGCAATTGTCGGTGCTGTCTTACTGATGGACAGACAGCTTGCAGGCACTCTTTCAAGCATGCTGCTGTTTCTGTTCCCGCTGCCGATGGTTTTCTACTCGGCAAAATACGGACTGAAGGCCAGCGGAATGGTTCTGGGTGCGTTATGTGCACTTGTTTTCATTCTCGGTACACCCCAGAGTATGTTCTTTGTGATTTCGGAAAGCGTGATCGGGACGATCTATGGCGCAAGTGTTCATGCCGGAACCGAAAACAGACGGATTCTTCTGAGAACGCTGTTTCTCGGGGGAATCGTTGAACTGCTTGCGATGGTGATCTTTGCATCGTTTTTCGGATATGATGTCACCAGTGAAATCACCGAATATACAAAGATTATGGATCAGCTGACGGCACAGACGGGAGTTGAATTCCCGGTTTCGCTCACAAATGCCGATTCGCTGCGGACGCTCTTTGTGATTTCGGCAATTCTGACCGGTGTCATGGAAGGGATGGTAACCCATCTGGCTGCCCGTCTTATGCTTAAGCGCCTTCGCTTTCCGGTCCCCAAATCCACGCCGATTGAACAGTATTATCCGCCGAAGTGGACAGGATATCTTGCTTTTGGTGCAATGTGTGTGTATTACTATTCGATCTTCAGACCGTTTGATGCTGAAGTATATCAGACAGCAGCCATGGCGCTCGGAACCCTCGGACTTATCTATCTGCTCGGTTTCGGCGTGCTTGCCGTATTGATTTTTGTACCGAAGGTTTTCCCGAAGATCAGAATGTGGCTTGTATTGATTGTTGTGCTGATGGTGTTTACCATGAGTCTTCCGCTTGCGATCACCGGTTTCCTTTATATCACGACCGATCTTCATGAGCGAATCTCGAAAGGAGGAGTCTATGCGTCAGAAAATTGACAGAGCAAAACGTGTTGTTGCCGGAATCATTCTGATTGAAGCTGCCGTACTTGCATTCTTCTGGTTTGGATTAAAGGCAAATGTTCTCAGTGCCTGCATCATTCTGGTGCTTGAAATTGCCGGCAGCATTCTGCTGTTTGAACATTTTGAAAATGTTTTTGAAGAAAGCACGACCGGCGTCAAACAGATGCTCGGTTCAACCGCAAGACAGGCTTACCTGACCGGTGAAATCGGCATGGTGATCTATGATGACGATTATGTTGTCACATGGATGAGCGAGCTGTTCACCACCCGCGGCATCAACCGGGTGGGACACAAGCTGCTGACATGGATGCCGGAAGCGGATGATCTGATTGCCGGCAGAAGCGATACGGCGACTGTCAGACTTGATAACAGAATCTATGAAATCCGCCGTTCCGAAGATTCGCAGATTATTTTCTTCCGTGATATTACGGAGGTCAGTACATACAGAGAGAAATATGCCGATGAGCAGATTGTTGTCGGTCTGGCGAATTTTGACAACTATGAAGAGAGTGTTCAGTATGCGGATGAAGCGGATACTGCAGCAATTACAACTGCAGTCCGCACACCGCTGGTTGAATATTGTTCACAGCACGGCATCCTGGCAAAACGCCTGAACAATCACAACAAATATCTTCTGATTCTCAATGAAAAGATCTTCTCCGAGATTGCGGCAGATCACTTTTCGATTCTTTCAAGAATCAGAAAGAGCGCTCAGAAGATGGATGTTTCAATCACCCTGTCTCTTGCTTTTGCAAGAGGTACGGGCAACCTGATGGAACTGGATGAGATGGTATCCAATCTGATGGACCTTGCCCAGACAAGAGGCGGCGATCAGGTGGCGGTACAGAAAGTCGGTGAAGAAGTGAAATACTTCGGCGGCTCCAGTGAAGCAACCGAAAAAAGAAGCCGTGTACGTGTGCGTGTCATGTCGCATGCATTGCGCGATCTGATTCAGCAATCCAGCAACGTCATCATCTGCGGACACAAGAATGCGGACTTCGACTGCATCGGTTCTGCGATCTGTCTTTCCAGAATCTGCACATCACTGCATAAGCAGGTCTGCATCATTGCCAGAACCGGCGGCATTGAGGAAAAGCTCGAAGCAACCATGAAGGCAAATGAAGAGCTGTTAAAGAAAGAAGTGAATTTCGTAACCGAAGGCGAAGCGATCAATCAGCTTCAGGACAATTCGCTTGTGATCATGACCGATCACCACAACACCAAACAGTCCAACGGCTCCAAGCTGCTTGAACAGGCAAGAAAGGTCGTTGTCATCGACCATCACAGACGTGCCACCGATATGGGCGTCAAGCCGGTGCTGATCTATATCGAGGCCGGTGCTTCAAGTACCTGTGAATTACTGACAGAGATGATTCCCTACATGTCGCAGAGAACAAATATCTCCGATGTGGATGCCACATTCATGCTGGCGGGAATGATCATCGATACCCAGAGATGGCGTGTGCGCACCGGTTCAAGAACCTACGATGCGGCAAGCGTGCTGCGCAAATACGGTGCCGATCCGCAGACTGCATATGACTGGCTGCGCGATACGTTTGATGAGTTTACACTGAAATCCAACGCGATGGCGTGTGCCGAAAGATACCCGGGAGGGGTCATCATCGCACCGATCAAAGACAGAAACATGACCCGCTCGCTGATGAGTCAGGTGGCAGACAGTCTCTTGGCAATCCAGTCCGTACAGGCTTCATTTGTCATCGCCCAGAGCGGTCAGGATACATGCATTTCCGCCCGTTCAAGCGGAAAGATCAACGTTCAGAGAATTATGGAAAAGATGGGCGGTGGCGGACATCTGGCAGCTGCGGCTGTACAGCGTCCCAAGAGCACTGTGGATGCTTTGAAAACAGAGCTGGTTGCCGCCGTGGATCAATATTTGAAGGAGGAAACAACAGATGAAAGTGATTCTTAAACAGGATGTAAAGAAAGTCGGAAAGAAAGGCGAGATTGTCGATGTTTCCGACGGATATGCCAGAAACTTTCTGATCGCAAGAGGTCTTGCGGTCGCCGAAACAAAGAAGAGCCTGGAAATTCTCGGTGAAGAGAAGAAGATTGAAGCGGCAGAAGAAAAGAAGCGGGAGGAAGCCGCCAGAAAGACAGCTGAAGAGCTTGAAAAAATGACACTTGATTTCCATGTCCGCTCAGGAGTTGAAGGAAAGGTATTCGGTTCTGTTTCAACAAAGCAGATCGCTGCCGAACTGATGCGCAAGGGAATCACCATTGACAAGAAGAAGATTCTCGACACTGCACCGATTCAGTCCCTCGGCGTCACAAAAGTCAGAGTCGAACTGCATAAGAATGTGATCGGTACGATCAAAGTCAGACTGATCGGAAGCGAGAAATAAAAATGCCCAGAGTCCTCCCGTCCGCTCCGGAAGCGGAAGCGAGCCTGCTCGGCACAATGATGGTCTACCCCAATGCCGCAAGGCTGGCAATGGAGGAGGGCCTGAATGAAGATGATTTTTTCATCGACGCAAACCGCCGTATTTTCCAGGCCTGCGAAAGTCTGTATAAAAGCGGTACGCCGATTGATCTGACAACCGTGGCAACAAGACTCACCGATCTTGAGCTTCTGGACAAGAGCGGCGGCCTTGACTACCTGACGGATCTGTCGGAAGCGGCAATTACAAGCGCAAATACCAAAAGCTATGTCGAGCTGATTCATGAAAAGGCGATCATGCGCAAAATGATCGCAGCTGCCGAAGAAGTTGTGGAAGAAGGCTTCAGCGGCCAGCCGGATATCAATGAATTCCTCGACCATGCCGAAAAATCAATTCTGGAAGTGTCAAGAAACCGCCGTACCGGTGAATTCCACAATTCACCCGAACTGATGGCAGAGGCTCTTGACAAGATTCAGAAAATGTCAGACAACCGGACCGATATTACCGGTCTTAAAACCGGATTCACGGATCTGGATCATACACTGCATGGCTTTCAGAGAGGCGATCTTGTCGTATTGGCCGCCCGTCCGGCCATGGGTAAAACCGCGGTTGCTCTGAACCTGGCAATGAATGTTGCCCAATATCAGCCCAAGGGAGCTGTTGCCATTTTCTCGCTTGAAATGGGTGCCGATCAGCTGGCAATGCGTCTTTTGAGCGCAAAAAGCCATCTGGAAGGCGACAAGCTGAGAACCGGCCGTCTGTCTGATTCAGACTGGAACAGACTGAATGAGGCGGCAGGCGAACTGAAGATGGCCAATATCTTTATCGATGACACCGCCGGCATCAAGGTTCCGGAGATCTTCTCCAAATGCCGCCGTCTGCAGGCGGAGCACGGTCTGAACCTGATCATGATCGACTATATTCAGCTGATCACCGGTTCAAATACCCGCGGCGAAAACAGACAGCAGGAAGTTTCGGAAATCTCCCGAAGCCTCAAGGGTCTGGCGAGAGAGCTCCATGTGCCTGTCATTGCACTGTCGCAGTTAAGCCGAAGCGTTGAAGCGCGTGACAACAAGCATCCGATGCTTTCCGACCTGCGTGAATCAGGTGCGATCGAGCAGGATGCCGATATTGTCATGATGCTGTTCAGAGAAGCTTATTATGATGAAGCACTCCGTGAGCAGGCTCAGAAAGAAGGCACAGAGCGCCTTGAAATCAACATTGCAAAGCACAGAAACGGTGCCGTCCGCAAGATTTATCTCGCCTTTGAAGGCGCCACCAACGCACTTTACAATATTTCGAAAGATCAGTAAGGAAAGGAAGACAGCCCGTGAAAAAATTTTTAACGGCATTGTTATGTATGATTGCGGCTGTTTTGATTGTTGTCTTTCTGCCGGGATTAAGCGGTGTTGATTCACCGAAGAAAATCGATCAGTCGGGGAAGGTCGGACTGTTTGATCAGCAGGCAGAAAGAATTCTCACCTCGCCCGAAGTGATTCATCCGCTGTATGAGAAGGGTGAACTGATCGGCATTGTCCGCGATGAAAACCGCCTGATGAGACATATGAAGCAGGTGTACCGGACACGCTATCAGCAGGACTATCCGGATTCCGCAGTCTATCTTGCCGATGACATGTATATGACCAGCGAGCAGAGCTATCTGGACTATACGGATGCGGATGAAGCAATCATCAATTATCTGGATCAGAATTCTCTTTATACCCTTGAGGCAACATCGGTCAGCTTTTCGGATGATGAAGGCGTCTATTCAAGAATCTATGTGGCAAGCGAAGAGCTTTATCAGACAGCATTCAATGAATACATTCTCAACTTCACCGATTCACAATCTCTGACCTCGATGCGCAACGGGGATGTGATTCCTTCATTGACTTCCTACGGCTCGCAGGATACCGGCATTTCGGTCACCCAGCGGGTTACCATGGGCAAGGATTATGCGTCACCGGACGAAATCATGAGCACCAAAGAGGAGATTCTTGAATATCTCAAATACGGTTCCAATACGGAGCGTGAATACTATACCGTTCAGAAATACGATTCAGTCGCCGGTGTCGGCGCGAAAAACCACGGTCTTTCCGCCACCCAGATCATGAATATCAACCGTGACAAGATCAGCTCAACCGATCAGGTTCTTGAAGAGGGCGATCAGTTATGCGTCACATATTTCGAATCGCCGATTGATGTTGTTGTGACAAAAGAATCACTCCGTCTTGTGCCGGTTTACTATGAAACATCCTATGTCGAAGATGAAACGCTGCTGATCGGCGAATCACAGGTGAGACAGACCGGCGTCAACGGATCAAGAAATGTTCTTTATAACGAGAAATGGATCAATGGCGTTCTGGTCAGCGGTACTGAACAGTCAAGTGTTGAAATCACTGCCCCGACCACCGAAGTGATTGCGGTGGGAACGATGCAGCAGCCCAATGTCGGTACCGGCAATATGCGCTACCCGGTGGACAATCCGGCCATTACCTGCAGAATCGGATGCTATTGGGGACATAACGGAACAGACTTCATCAACCAGTATGACCGCTGGGGCGATGTCTATGCAGCTGATACCGGTGTGGTTCAGGTCAACAGCTATACATTCATCAACGGCTATTACATCATCATCAACCATAACAACGGCGTGATGACTTACTACGGCCATCTGCAGGAGCCAAGTGAACTCAAAGTCGGGGACATTGTCAGAAAAGGCGATGTCATCGGCCATATCGGCATGACAGGTCTTGCGACCGGGCCGCATGTTCACTTCATGGTGCTGGCGGATGGTGATGAGGATTTCATGAATCCTCTGGATGCGTGCAGCGGGTATCTTGGCTGCGAGGCGGTGCCGGCAGGATGATGGAATTTGCACTTCTTGCCTCAGGTTCCAAAGGCAACAGCTTTGTTCTGAGGGACGGAACCGGCGTCATCATGATCGATTGCGGCACAACGAAAAAGTATCTGTTTTCCTCACTGGAAAAGATCCATGTGTCAAAAAATGAGATCGATGCGCTTCTGATCACACACGATCACAGCGATCACATCTCACAGATCAGACACTTCGGCGATCTGCCGGTTTATTCACCGGTGGAGATTGACGGAATCGATTGCTTTCACGTGACGCCGATGCATCCGTTTTTTATCGAAACAATGAAAATCACACCGCTTGCACTGTCGCACGATGCACCTTCAACGGTTGGATATGTGATTGAGGACGGGATTGAAAAGCTTGTCTATATCACCGATACGGGATATGTGAATCAGAATTACATTCCGTATCTGAAAGATGCTGATTATATTGTTCTGGAATCCAATCACGATGTGTCGATGCTGATGGCAACCAGACGTCCCCAGTTTCTCAAATACCGCATTTACAGCGATCAGGGGCATCTTTGCAATGAAGACTGTGCAGAGGTATTGAAACAGATCATCTCACCCAAAACTAAAATGATCATTCTTGCCCATATTTCAGAGGAGGCCAACACCCGTGAAAAGGCACTTGAAACTTCAAGGGCACTCCTGCTGGATGAATGCAGAGAAAGAATGAATGAAAAGCTGGTACTGGCAGCGGCCGGTCAGCATGAAATGATTCGGAAAGGATTTGAAGATGAAGAAATGGATCCTGGCAGCGTTAGCTGTTTTATTGGTATGGAACGTCATTCTGACCTGTTTCATTGCTGAAAGACCGGCCAGACAGAAGGATACCAACGGCAATACAACCGAGAATGTCGTTGTCGACTATTCAACCGATATTTCTGAAATGGCTGAAAATGTCAGAAGCTCGATCGTCACGGTGAATTCGCAGGTGAGCGGCTTACGCCGTACAGCCAGCGGCATTGTCTATGCCAGAGATGATGACAGCGTTTATATCTTCACCACCGAGCAGCAGGGCTTTGATGAGGGCGGACTGACCGTCACCTTTGACAGCAGCGCAACCGTCAAAGCAGAACTTGTCGCTTCCGATCACGAATGCGAGGTTTCATTATTGAGAATTCAGCCGCCTTTTGAGGTCACTTTAATGAGAAGCGGCAGCAGTGCCGTCATCCGTCAGGGTGAATATGCGGCGGCAATGGGCGGCCGGAGTATTTTCAGCAACAGCGCACCGATGAGCTTCGGCATCATTTCCAGACCTGCCTATCGGAAAATCGATGCCGGCAGTAACTGGGCGGCAAGCACAATCGATGTGGATGCCATCGTCACGGCTGATATGCTTGGTGGACCTTTGCTGAATGTCGGCGGTCAGCTGATCGGAATGCTGGTCGGCAAAACCGGCAGCGACAGGATGGCATTTGCGATTGGCGTCAATGAAATGAAACTGCTCTTTGATGAATTCATCACATCCGGAAAGGTGGAAAGGGGTGCTCTGTCGCTCAGCTACCGCAGCATTGCAAACATGCGTGCATACGAAAAGAGCGAGCGCAGCATCAAGCTCGATGTGACTTCGGGTGTATTGGTGACAGGTATTCCTGAAAATTCGCCCTGCTCCGGAATTCTGCAGGAAGGAGATCTTCTGCTGAAAATGGACGGTCAGGAAATCACCGATGAAGAAGCACTCAGAGAAATGCTCTATGACCATATGAGCGGCGACACAGTCATCTTCACCGTTCAGAGAGCCGGTGAAAATTCGGAAGTGAGCGTGAGTCTGCAATGATCCGGATCATCGCCTGCGGCAAGGTGAAAAAAGGATGGATGAAGCAGGGCATTGACGAATATGCTGAAAGAATCCGTCCCTATGACAGAATTGAAGTCATTGAAGTTGCTGATGAGAAGGCACCTGAAACCAATTCACCGGCTGAAAACGAGCAGGTGAAAAATATTGAAGGAGAGCGCATCCTCAGGCAGATCAGGGATGATGATTATGTCATTCTGCTGGATCTTGCCGGCAGGAATCTGACATCGGAAGCTCTTGCGGATCATATGGAAATGCTCTACAACACCTCAAAAAACAAGATTGATTTTGTGATCGGCGGATCGCTTGGCTTAAGCAGAAAGCTGATTGAGAGGGCAGATTTCCGCTGGAAGCTGTCCGATGCGACCTTTCCCCATCAGTTATGCCGTATCGTTGTTCTCGAACAGATTTACCGCTCATTCAGAATCAGACGCAATGAACCGTATCACAAATAAGAGGCAGTTAACGCAAGTACTGCCTTTTTTGGTACAATAGGTCATATGTTTAAGGGGGTTTCATCATGATTCGCAGTGCAGGTGTGCTGATGCCCGTCACATCGCTTCCTTCTCCATACGGAGTCGGAACGCTGGGCAAAGCCGCAATTGACTTTATTGATTTTCTGGCTGATGCAGGTCAGACTTACTGGCAGATTCTGCCGCTGGGACCGACCGGATTCGGAAATTCACCGTATCAGGCGCTTTCCTCATATGCCGGCAGTACCTACCTCATTGACCTGGATGAGTTGGTGGAAGACGGACTTCTGAACAAAGAAGAAATCACATCCGTCAAATGGCAGAAGAAAGCCGATGCGGTTGATTACGGACTGCTTTACAACGAAAGAAACAAAGTGCTGCGCAAGGCAGCGGACCGTCTGTGCTTCGTGCATCCGCAGGAGTATTTTGAATTCCTCGAAAGAGAAAAGGCATGGATCAGAGATTATGCCGTATTCATGGCCATCAAAACCGATCAGAAAGGCGAACCGTGGCAGAAATGGCCGCAGCAGCTGCGCCGTCATGACAGCGCTGAGACAGCCGCGAAAGCTTATGAACTGGCAGATGAAGTGATCTTCTGGCAGCGCGTTCAGTATCTCTTCTTCAGGCAGCTGATGAAAGTGAAGAAGTATGCAACAGAGCGGGGAATCAAAATCATCGGCGATCTGCCGTTTTATATCGCCGCCGACTCCATCGATGTCTGGTCGCATCCGGAAGTCTTTGAAATGGATCATAACAACAATCTGCTTTATGTATCCGGATTCGGACCGGATGGGGCTCATCCGAAAGGACAGAAGTGGGGCAATCCTCTGATCAACTGGGATTACCTCCGCAATACAGACTATGAGTGGTGGATTGACAGAGTTGCTTTCCTCTCAAGAGTTGTCGATGTGATCAGAATCGATCACTTCCAGGGATATCTTTCCTATTTCGCTGTTCCGGCAAATGATCCGGATGCGTCAAACGGCCACTGGCGTCAGGGACCGGGTCTTGATGTTTTCCGCAGGATGGAACAGAAGCTCGGCGGCAAGCAGTTGATTCTTGAAGATCTCGGCCAGCTCACCGATGAGCTCAAGGCAGCGGTCAGGGAAAGCGGACAGCCGGGCATGAAGATTCTTCAGTATGCCTTTGATCCCAATGATCCGGGCGGATATTATATGCCGTTCCAGTATGAAAAGAACTCGGTTGCCTATACCGGCACCCATGACAATGACACATTGTGCGGCTGGAAGAAAGCAAAGGAAAACAAAGGCAGAATCGAACGTGCATCCGAGTATCTCGGCCTGAACAAGGAAGAGGGCTTCACATGGGGCATGTTAAGAGCTTTATACAGCTGTCAGTCCGATCTTGCGATGGTGCAGATGCAGGATCTGCTTGAGCTTGGCAGCGAAGCACGCTTCAATGACCCTTCCGGAAAGCATACACCATGGACGTGGCGCGCTCTGCCGGGATGCTTTGATCCTGAAATCAGTGCGAAGCTGAGTGAGAAAATGAAGCTTTACTGCCGCTACAACTGGAATATCCGCGAAAAGAAGGCAGACTGACCTGCATGAAGCGGTGATTTTAAAAATAAATGTAACCGCTTGCGGGTTAGTCAGTGATGTATTAAAATACAGATAGTCAATGAATGGGAGGTAAAATTAATAATGAAACAGATTTCAGTTACAGTTATTGACCCTGTCGGATTACACGCACGTCCTGCTACAGTTGCAGTTAACGCAGCCAGCAAGTTTAAGAGTGAAGTTAAGGTTTCCTATAAGGGCCGTACAGTCAACATGAAGTCCATCATGGGCGTTATGTCCCTGGGTATCCCGACACAGTCCGAAATCACAGTATCCTGTGAGGGTGAAGACGAAGATGTCGCTGTCCAGACAATTGAAGATGTACTTCGTGCTCAGAAAGTCATCGCTTAATTAAAGTTGACTATTAAAGAGGAGGCGCTCTGAGCGTCTCCTTTTTTTCCAAATCATAATTCATGATAATTTGAAAGAGAGGATGAAACAAATGTATCTTGATGAGTACAAACGCTGGCTTGAAGCAGATCTTAAGGACTGCGACCTGAAGCCTGAACTGCTCGGCATCGCTGACAATGATGATGAGATCAAGGAGAGATTTGCAGTTGCCCTGAAATTCGGTACTGCAGGTCTGCGCGGAACTCTCGGCGCCGGAACAAACAGAATGAATATCTGGGTTGTCAGACAGGCAACACAGGGCGTCGCCGACTGGGTTCTCACACAGGGCGGAACACAGACTGTTGCCATTTCCTATGACAGCCGTCTGAAGGGCTGGAACTTTGCAAGAGACGCTGCCGGCGTTCTGGCAGCCAACGGAATCAACGTCAGAATCTATGACGAGCTGATGCCCGTACCTGCATTAAGCTTCGCAACCCGTTACTACAACTGCAATGCAGGTATCATGATCACTGCTTCGCACAACCCTGCAAAGTACAACGGCTTCAAGGCATACGGACCGGATGGATGCCAGATGACAGACGACGCTGCCGCTGTTGTCTATGATTCCATTCAGAAGACAGACGTCCTGACCGGCGCAAAATATATCAGCTTCGCTGAAGGCGTTGAAAAGGGACTGATCAAATTCGTCGGAAACGACTGCCTCGATGCATTCTATGCTGCAATCGAAGCAAGACAGGTGAGACCGGGCCTCTGCAAGACTGCAGGTCTCAAGCTTGTCTACTCTCCGCTCAACGGAACAGGTCTTGTACCGGTTACTCATGTTCTCAACGATATGGGTATCACTGATATCACAATCGTTCCCGAACAGGAATATCCGAACGGCTACTTCACAACATGCCCGTATCCGAACCCTGAAATCTTCGAAGCTCTGCAGAAGGGTCTCGAACTGGCGAAGGAAGTCGGCGCTGACCTCATGCTCGCAACCGACCCTGACGCTGACCGTGTCGGTATCGCCATGAAGTGTCCGGACGGAACATATGAACTCGTTTCAGGTAATGAAATGGGCGTATTGCTGCTGGATTACATCTGCGCAGGAAGAATCGAAAAGGGCACAATGCCTGAAAAGCCTGTTGCTGTCATGTCCATCGTTTCCACACCGCTTGCTGACAAGGTTGCTGAACACTATGGTGTTGAACTCCGTCATACACTGACCGGCTTCAAGTGGATCGGTGATCAGATCGCTCAGCTCGAAGCTGCCGGCGAAGTCGACAGATTCATCTTCGGTTTCGAAGAGAGCTACGGCTATCTGGCAGGACCGTATGTCCGTGACAAGGACGCTGTCATCGGCAGTATGCTGATCTGCGAAATGGCTGCTTACTACAGAAGCATCGGTTCCTCCATCAAGCAGAGACTGGAAGAAATCTATGCTCAGTACGGCCGTTACCTGAACAAGGTTGACAGCTTTGAATTCCCGGGACTTTCAGGTATGGACAAGATGGCTTCCATCATGGAAGGCCTCCGTGCAAATCCGCCGAAAGAATTCGCAGGAAAAGCTGTTGTCAAGGTTACAGACTACCTCAAGCCGGAAGAAACAGGACTGCCTAAGGCTAACGTTCTGATCTATGGTCTTGAAGATGGTGCAACTGTCATCGTCCGTCCTTCCGGAACAGAGCCGAAGGTCAAGACATACTTCACAACACTGGGCAAGGATCTCGCTGAAGCACAGGCTGAAAAGGATGCCCTGGCTGAAGCCTGCAAGCCGATCCTCTCCTGAGTTTAAGATTCTGAATCAACTGTTAAAGATGCTGCTGAAAAGGCGGCATCTTTTTTGATATTTGTGTGAAATGCGGTGAAATGAAGCGGTTCTGTTTATGAACGGAAAGAATACTTCCATACATGAATAAAATTGCACTTTTCCGATTTGTTCAAAACATCAGTGTTTTACTGGCAAAAAATCCTTTCGGCGAATTCTGCGGCGCAAAAGTTCACCGATTTTTTACTTTTGAAACATTGAGATTTTCGGGATAATAGGGTATACTTTGACAGCTTAACAGAGGTGAGTTTTTTAAGTGTGAATTATTCATCGATGTTGGTTTCAGGAGAATCTTTATGGATCACGGGAAGATCATAGACAGCTTTCATCGCGGACATTGCATAGATGCGTATCGTTTTTTTGGTGCGCATTTTTCATATGAAGGCAGTGAAGGAGTCCGTTTTACCGTTTATGCGCCGCATGCCAGAAAGGTCAGCGTCATCGGTTCGTTCACCGGCTGGGGATATAACCCTGTCGATATGGAGCCGACCGGATATACCGGAATCTGGAGTGTGTTCATCAGCGGAGTCAAGGAATGGGAATCCTATAAATATCAGATTGAGGATGCTCAGGGTCATCTCTTATACAAGGCTGATCCGTATGCATTCTACAGTGAAACACGTCCTGACAATGCATCCAAGGTTTACAATCTCAATGATATTTCCTGGTCGGATGAAGAGTGGATGAAGAACCGTACGAAGAATTTCGACCGTGCAATGAGCATTTACGAAGTCTATGCCGGGGGCTGGAAGAAGGAATCCGGATTCCCGTTCACCTACAGCGAACTTGAAAAGAATCTGATTCCCTATGTCAAAGAATCAGGCTTCACCCACATTGAAATGATGCCTCTGAATGAATATCCGTTTGACGGATCCTGGGGTTATCAGGCAAGCGGATACTATTCCGTTACAAGCAGATATGGAAATCCGACTGAATTTGCTTCATTTGTCAATGCATGCCATAAAGAGGGGATCGGTATCATCATGGATATGGTTCCGGTTCACTTTGTCAAAGATGCATTCGGTTTAAGATATTTTGACGGCCAGCCGTTATATGAATACAAGGATGCTCACGATGCCGAGTCGCAATGGGGAACAATGAATTTTGATCTCTGGAATGAAGAGGTCAGATCATTCCTGATGTCGGCTGCCGCATTCTGGTGCGATGTTTATCACATTGACGGCATCCGCATTGATGCTGTCAGCAATCTCATCTATTGGGGAGGAAATTCCAACCGCGGTACCAACGACGGCTCGATCGCCTTCATGCGCCGGATGAACTGGTATCTTTCCCAGGCATTCCCGCAGGTGATGCTGATTGCCGAAGACAGTTCGGATTATCCGAAAGTCACCTGGTCGACTCTCGACGGAGGTCTTGGTTTCGACTATAAGTGGGATCTCGGATGGATGAATGACACCCTCAAGTACTACAGCGTCGATCCTTTATACAGAATATGGGATCATCACAAGCTGACCTTCTCAATGGCTTACTTCTACAGCGAAAGATTCCTGCTTCCTTTAAGCCATGATGAGAATGTACACGGCAAGAAAACAATCATCGACAGGATGTGGGGAGACTATGATGCAAAGTTCTCACAGGTGAGAAATCTCTATGCATACATGTTCGCACATCCCGGCAAAAAGCTGAATTTCATGGGCAACGAACTTGCGTCATTCCGTGAGTTTGATGAAAACAAGGAGCTTGACTGGTTCCTGCTCGAATATCCGCGCCACGATGCATTCTTAAGATACTTCAGAGATCTGAATCACATCTACACTGCACATGCCTGCATGTACAAAGATGATTATGTCAACGGTAAAGGATTCGGATGGATTGATGCGGATAATGCGAAGCAGAGTGTCTACAGCTTCTATCGTGAGGATGAGAAGGAAGCGATCATCTGCATTCTCAACAACACAGCACAGTCCTATGAAGAATTTACCGTCCCGGTTCCCTGCGAAGGAACGTATGTTGAAATTCTGAATTCTGAAAAAGATATTTACGATGGCTGTAATATGTGCAATTATTATCCGGTGGTTTCAAGAAAGAACCCCGTTAAGAAAGCAAAGTTTGCGGATGTGATCGATGTCAGAATCGCACCGTGGGCTGCCATCTATCTGCTGATTGACAAGAAAAAAGAAGCCAGAAAGAAAGCGGCCGAAGCGAAAAAGAAATCTGCTTCGAAAGCTGAAGGCAAACCGGCAGAAAAGAGTACAAAAAAATCTGACAGCAAGAAAACCTCAGCCGCAAAGGGCGGCAGAAAGAAGAAAACTGCGGATTGATAATTTAGAAAGGAACTTCTTATGTTCAATACGAAAAGCGAATTTAAAACCGAATTCACCAGAAAGATTGTCGAGTCATACGGTACAAACCCGGAAGAAGCACATCCTACGGAGCAGTATCTTGTACTCGGTGAAATGGTCCGTGACTATGCCAATGTAAACTGGAAGGATACAAAGGTAAAGGAAAGAGAAACAGGCTGCAAGCAGGTTTACTATTTCTCCATGGAATTCCTTCTCGGCAGACTGATGACCAGCAATCTTCAGAATCTCGGCATCTATGACATCGTCGTGGACGGTCTGAAAGAACTCGGTCTGGATTATGAAGCAATCGCCCAGCTGGAAGCTGACCCGGGACTCGGTAACGGCGGTCTGGGCAGACTGGCTGCCTGCTTCATGGATTCAGCAGCTTCCCTGAACTATCCGGTCAACGGAAACTGCATCCGCTACCGCGCAGGTCTGTTCCGTCAGATGATCAATCATGCCGGCGAGCAGGTTGAAGTCCCTGATATGTGGCTGAGAATCGGCAACCCGTGGGAAATCCGCAAGCCGAAGTATTCAGTTGATGTCAAACTGTACGGAAACCTCGAAGTTTCCTATGACGAAAAGGGTGACATGCACTTCAAGCATGTCCATGCGACACACATTCTGGCCGTACCGTATGATATGGCAATGGTCGGTGCCGACAGCAAGATGACAAACACACTCCGTTTATGGAGTGCCGAACCGGCTGATATCGCTCCGCGCGGAGTTGACTATCGTAAATATCTTTCCGATGTCGATGATATCTGTCTGAACGTTTATCCTGATGACTCCACAGAAGAAGGAAAGTACCTCCGCCTGAAGCAGCAGTACTTCTTCGTATGTGCAGGAATCAACAGCATCCTCAACAACTATCTCAAGACATATGAAAGTCTTGATGATCTCGGAAAGCATATTGCAATCCAGCTCAATGACACCCATCCTGTTCTCGCAATCTGCGAACTGATGCGTGTGCTCATGGACAACCACGGCTACCAGTGGGATGATGCATGGGAAATCGTCAAGAAAGTCATGGCTTATACAAACCACACTGTCATGAGCGAAGCTCTTGAAAAGTGGCCGGTCAAGTATATCCAGATCCTGCTGCCGAGAATCTACATGATCATCGAAGAGATCAACAGACGTTTCTGCAACTATGTCAGAGAACGTTTCCCTGAAGATTATTCCATGGCTGACCGCTGTGCAATCATCCGTGACGAGCAGGTCCATATGGCCAACCTCGCCATCGTCGGTTCCCACAGTGTCAACGGTGTTGCCAGAATTCACAGCGAAATCCTGAGACAGGATCTCTTCCGTGATTTCTACAGAATCTATCCGGAGCGTTTCTCCAACAAGACAAACGGTATCACTCCGAGAAGATGGATGCTCTACAGCAACCCGCAGTTAAGAGCACTGATCAACGAAAAGATCGGAAACGGATTTGAGTCAGACTACAGAAAGTTCGAAGATCTGCTGAAGTTTGCCGACGATCCTGAAACCCAGCGGCAGTTCCTCGCTGTCAAAGCTGAGCGCAAGCAGATTCTTGCCGACTACATTCATGACAGAACCGGTGTCAAGGTCAATCCGGATTCAATCTTCGATGTGCAGGCAAAGAGACTTCATGCATACAAGAGACAGCTGCTGAATGTCCTCAACATCATCTACCGCTACCAGAGAATCAAGGCTGATTCGCATTATCAGATGTATCCTCATACATATATCTTCGCAGCCAAGGCAGCTTCCAGCTATGTCTTTGCGAAGAAGGTGATCAAGCTGATCAACTGTGTCGCCAAGAAGGTCAACAACGATCCGAATGTCAGAGACATGATCAAGGTTGTCTTCCTGCCCAACTACAACGTATCCATGAGTGAAATTCTGGTTCCGGGAACAGATGTTTCCGAACAGATTTCAACTGCAGGCAAGGAAGCCAGCGGCACCGGCAACATGAAGTTCATGATGAACGGTGCAATCACCATCGGTACAATGGACGGTGCGAATGTCGAAATCGACAATCTTGTCGGCAGAGACAACGATGTCATCTTCGGCATGTCTGTCGATGATATCAACAGCGTACGCTGGGGATACAATGCACGCGGATATTTCGACGGAGACAACAGAATCAGACAGGTCATGAACTCATTGATCGACGGTACATGGTCTGAGAATCACGATGATTTCCGTATTATCTATGACGAAATTCTGATGAAGAATGATGAATTCTTCGTTCTTGCCGACTTTGATTCCTATCTCAAGGCGCAGGATGAAATCGAAAGACGCTATCTGAACCGCAATAACTGGGCACGCAGCTGTCTGGTCAACATTGCAAAATCAGGTTATTTCTCAAGTGACAGAACCATTGAGGAATACGCCACAGATATCTGGAACATCGATAAACTTAACGTATAACTTGACGAGGCGCCTTCTTTCGGCGCCTTTTTACCATCTGGAGGTGGCTTATGCCCAGCATGAATGCATATCTCGATGATTTCGGAAAAGTGACGGTTCATATCAACCGGAACTTTTTCGGCGGCCGATCAGAGAGTTTTTACATCACCGGAGATAAAGGATACTGCACGCAGCTGCTGGTGAACGGCATTGAGGAACATTCGGGATATGTCAGATACAATCTGATCTGTCCGGCCGGCCTTGTTTTCGGTACTTCCTATCAGGTCAGAGAATCACACGGCCTTTCGGTACCGCTTGAGTACCGCATGATTGTCAATACAAAGCAGTTCAACGACCGCTTCTTTTACAACGGCGATGATCTTGGCGCAACATATCATCTGACGCATACGGACTTTGCATTATGGGCCCCGACTGCGGTATCGGTAACCCTGCGTATCCGCAACCGCGGCAATTTTGAATGCTATCCGATGAGCAGAAGCGACAGGGGCGTATGGCGCAAGCGCATCATCTCCAACCTGAAATATGCGACATATACATATTTCGTGGAGCGCAACGGGGAAACGGTGGAATGCATTGATCCGTACGGCTTCAGTTCAACCGGCAACGGCCGTGAGAGTGCTGTCATCGATCTTGATGAGATCAGCCGCATCCAGGATTATCCGGTTGAGGAAATCACCGGAACCGATGCCGTCATCTATGAAGCAAACATCCGCGATATGACATCTTCTTCCTTGAGCGGAACCGTTCAGCACGGCACATTTGCAGCGCTGGCGGAAGAGAATACCGAATATGAGGGCATGCCGACAGGACTTGCGTATCTGGCAGATCTTGGCGTCACGCATATTCAGCTGATGCCGGTCATGGATTACTGCACGGTGGATGAATTCCATACGGAGCTCGGCTATAACTGGGGCTATGATCCGATGCAGTTTGTAACACCGGAAGGCAGCTATTCAAGCGATCCTGACAATCCTTACGCAAGAGTCAGAGAGCTCAAGACACTCGTCTGCAAGCTTCATAAATACGGACTCAGAGTGTGCCTGGACGTTGTGTTCAACCATCTTTACAATGTTGAAACATCTTCATTCCATGGTGTTCTGCCGTATTATTACTTCCGCTACAACAGCAGCGGATTCCTCTCCAACGGAACCTATTGCGGCAATGATGTCGCTTCCGAAAAACCGATGGTGCGCAAGTTCATCATCGATGCGGTCAGAAGAATCATGGTGATCTACGGAATTGACGGCATGCGTTTCGACCTGATGGGAATTCTTGATGTCGATACGATGAATGCGGTCAGAGATACGGCCCAGAGTGTCAAGCCCTCGGCAATGATCTATGGCGAAGGCTGGGATATGCCGACCATTCTTGACAGCTCGCTCAAGGCGACCATCAACAATCAGGCAAAGATGAATGGAATCGGTCATTTCAATGACTTCTTCCGCGACATGATCAAAGGCAAGACAGCCGATGACCAGAAATATGTCAAAGGCTATGTGACAGGGGATCTCGGACTTTCCTTCGGCACGCTGAGCGCACTTGTCGGCAATGTTCTGAAAGATCCATATTACAAGCGCTTCGATCAGCCCGACAAGTCAATCAATGCGATTGAAACCCATGACAACTCAACCGCATGGGACAAGATGCATGCCTGCTGCAACAATGAGGACAGAACAACCAGACAGAAGCGTCAGCGGATGATGATTGCCCTGACAATGGTTGCCCAGGGTGTTCCGTTTATCCATGCCGGATTTGAATTTGCCGGTACCAAGCGCAACAACTCCAACTCCTACAATGCCGGCGACAATATCAATCAGATGGACTGGCGGCGTGCTGTCTATAACCGCGAAATGATCGCATATACAAAAAAAGCGATTTCACTGAGAAAGAGATACCGCGGCTTCCGTCTGCATTTTGCCAGCCAGATTGAAAAATATGTGCGGCTCTCGGTTGCGGAAGGCGGCGTGATCTTCTATGAAATCACATGTTCGGATCCGGCCAATGACGCCCAGATTCTCAGAGTGATCGTCAACCCGACATTCGATGACAGATATTACAACTTTGAGCCCGAATGGCGGATTGTCTTTGATGAAAACGGCGATCAGAAGGAAGGGACATTCTCTGAAGTGAGGGTGCCTGCACTTTCTGTGTGCGTCTGCGCGAAATAGCAAGGGCGGAAAACAACCGGAACATAAAAATCTTAAAGGGAGCCCGTCTCCCTTTATTCGTTATGAAAATGATATACTTTGCATGATGGAGGCAGTACTTATGAAATTCATACAGAAACTGATTGCAGCTGCAGCAGCCTTTTCCCTTGGCGCAGGCATGTTGATGCCGGTGAATGCGGAAGGCGAAGATAATAAAGAATTTGATGAATTCATGACAGAGGAATTTGTTGAAACAATGGAATCCGACTTCATGAATATGCATTTTACGATCCGCGATTATGCGGCACTGGGGATCGAGAAGCCTGAGCCGGTGATCGGCAGCGCTTCCTGGTCGGATTATGAGGAAGCAATCAAGGACTGCGATGAGACTCTGGCTGAACTGGAAGCGTTTGACTATAACTCGCTGAGTGAAACCCAGCAGCATGATTATGATACCTATCATTTTTATCTGGAGAGAATGAAGGAACTGAATTCCTATCCGGATTATGACTGGTGGTTCATGCCGAGCGAAGGTCTGATCGACAATCTGCCGACCAACTTCACGGAATATGTCTTCTATGAAAAGCAGGATATCGATGATTATCTGAGCGTTCTTGCAAGTGTACCGGATTATATTGAAGGTGCGCTTGAAATCACAAAAACACAGGTTGAACACGGTGTTTTCATGACCGACAGCGCTCTGGATCAGACTCTTGATGCCATTCAGAAGTTTGTGAACAGAACCGACGACAATCCGCTGATTGTCATCTTTGAAGAAAACATCGATGCATTTGAAGGGCTGAGTGACAGTGAGAAGGCAGATTACAAAGCAAGAAACAGAGAGATTCTGTTCAATTCATACATTCCTTCCTACAATCATGCAGCAGAAGTTCTTGAAAGCTTCCGCGGCACAAGAAAATCCGATGTGACAACGGCTGAACTGCCGCATGGAAAAGATTATTACGCAGCCAGAATCAGATTCAAGGCAAGCACCGAAAAGACACCTGAAGAACTGCTTGATCTCTGCAAGGTATATATCAGCCAGGAGATCCAGAACTACCTCACTCTGCTTTACAGCGTCAGTGATGAGAGTGAACTGGAGGATACGGTCGATATCGAAGAACCTGAAGACATCATCGCATGGCACAGAGACCATATGAGCGTTTATCCCAAGGGACCGGAAGTCAGATACAGAGCTGCCTATCTTGATCCGGCGGTTGCTTCAGACGGTATTATTGCCTACTATCTTGAGCCTCCGGTTGATTTCATCGAGGACAATGTCATCAAGATCAACGGCGACAATGTCGCAGATGTCAACGAGCTTTACAGTACACTCGGCCATGAGGGCTTCCCGGGACATCTCTATCAGATCACATGGTATCTGAATACAAAACCGAATCTGATCCGCACTGCCATTTCCAATATCGGCTATACCGAAGGATGGGCGATGTATGCCGAGGATGATGCATGGAACTACAGCACTCTGAATGAAGCTGCGAAGGAAATGATGCGCATTGATACTTCGATGAGCTATGTCATGAACGCGGCTGCCGATATCGGTGTGAATGGTCTCGGATGGGATGTTGATCAGCTTTCACGCTGGCTTGAAAATGCCGGTTTCAGCGGTTCGATTGCGTCCGATCTCTATGACTTTGTCATGGATACACCTGGTGTCATCATTCCCTATGGCGCCGGTCTTGCCCAGTTTATGACAATCCGCGACAACGCCATGTACAGACTCGGCAGTCAGTTCGATATGACCGAATTCAACCGTATTCTGTTAACATACGGCGACCGTCCGTTTGAACTTGTCGAAAAGGATGTTGAAGAGTGGATCGGAACATTTGATCCTTCCACTGTGACCCCGGCCACCCCGGCTCCGATTGACAATCCGGATCCTGTTCCTTCAAAGGGAATCAGTCCGTGGATTTATGCGGGCGGCATCGGAATTGCCCTGATTGCGGTGATTGCCGGAATCATTCTGGTGCGCAAAGGCAGAAGGGATGATCCGTTCGCATGAGACAGAATGACTGGACGCCATGGCTGAAAGAAGAGTGGAAACAGCCTTACTTTGTGAAGCTGGCTTCATTCATCCATGAAGAATATGAAACCAAGCCGGTTTATCCGCCCAAGCAGCAGGTGTTTGCGGCGTTTGAAAACTGCGCTCTCAAAGATGTGAAAGTCGTTATACTCGGGCAGGATCCCTATCATCAGAAAGGACAGGCCCACGGCATGTGCTTTTCTGTCAATCCGGGTGTGCAGATTCCGCCGAGCCTTCAGAATATTTACAAAGAACTGAACAGCGATCTGGGATGTTTTCTGCCGGATAACGGATACCTGATGCCCTGGGCAAAGCAGGGAGTGTTCCTGCTGAATACGGTGCTCAGCGTTGTTGATTCCCGTCCCCGCTCCCACGCTTCAAAGGGATGGGAAATCTTCACCGATCACGCAATCGCAAAAATCAATGAGAAAGATGAACCGGTTGTATTCATGTTATGGGGAAGGGATGCCCGGAACAAAGCAGGAATGCTGGATCATACAAAGCATCTTGTTCTCGAAGCTCCGCATCCTTCGCCTCTTTCAGCTTACAACGGCTTCTTCGGCTGCCGTCACTTTTCAAAGGCAAATGCATTTCTCTCAGAAAGGGGAAGAGAACCTGTCGACTGGCAGATTCCGAATCTCTATGTCAGATAAAAAAGATCAGTACTGGGTGATGTCAAGGCGCAACCGCATGCACGGTCTTGAGCCGATCCGCAAAGCATGCGCTGCCTTCGGTAACCCGCAGAATCACCTGAAGATCATCCATGTTGCAGGGACCAACGGCAAAGGCAGTACCGTCAATTACATACGCGCAGTTTTATGTGCCCTGGGGTATCGGGTCGGAACGTTTACCTCACCTCATCTGACTGCGCACTTTGACAGAATCCGGATCAATGATGTCTGGATTGAAGAAGATGTATTCAATGCCTATCTTGAAAAGAATCTGAAGGTCATTGAAGAGCTGGACCTCGGCATGTTTGAAATCGATACTTTGATTGCATTTGAATGGTTTGCCGAGTGCAAAGTTGATTATGCGATCATTGAAACGGGTCTGGGCGGAAGGCTGGACAACACAAATATCATCGAACAGCCGCTGCTGTCTCTGATCACGACAATCGGCTTTGATCACATGGCAATTCTCGGCGACAGACTCACCCAGATTGCATTTGAAAAAGCAGGCATCATCAAGCATGGCTCTCATTGTATCCACGGGTATCTGACACCTTCCTGCACGAAAGTGATCCATGCCCGTGCAAGGGCGGTGCAGGCTGCCTGCCATGGCATTCACGCATACAGAAATACCGGTATGAATCAGATGGAATACCGCGGCTGTATCTATGAAGTCAGCGGCGCGCAGTATCAGAAAGCAAATGCCTGTCTGGCTCTTGAAGCAATCCGTTTTCTCGGCTTTGATATCAAAGACGAACGGGTGAAAAAAGCTGTCAGGGAATGCACATGGAAGGGACGCTTCGAAAAGATTTCCGAACATCCCGATATCATTCTGGACGGCGCCCACAATGAAGAAGGAATCAGAGCGTTATGCGCTTCTGTTTCAAATCTGAAGCGGCCGTTAGTGTGCGTGTTCAGCGCCCTCAAAGACAAGCCGGGAAGAACAATGTCAGGACTGCTGGAGGAAGCTGTCGATCAGCTGATTGTGACATCGTTTGAAAACGAAAGAGCCGACAGCATCGACCATCTTGTTTCAGAACATGCACTCATCATTGATGACTGGCATGAGGCAATTGAAAAGGCAGAACAGAATGCGGAAAACGGAACTGTTCTGATCACCGGATCGCTGTATTTCATCAGTACAGTCAGACAATATCTCACAGACTGAGCGCAATGCCCGGTCTTTTTTTCGCTTTTGTTCTTTTTGGATACTTTTTACATTTCTAAAATGTAACAGTATGTAATATAATGTAAATGTCATTTAAGTATTGCAGGAGGCAAAATAATGAGAGCTAACACAATGGCGGCCATGATCCTTGCAGGCGGAAGAGGTACCCGTCTTTTGGACTTGACCAAAAAAGTCGCTAAGCCGGCTGTCCACTTCGGCGGAAAATACCGTATTATCGACTTTCCACTCAGCAACTGTGCGAATTCCGGTATCTCCACAGTCGGCGTTCTGACACAGTATGAATCAGTACTGCTGAACTCTTATGTCGCAAAGGACCAGTTCTGGGGTCTCGACATCAACGACGGCGGCGTCTACGTTCTTACACCGCGTGAAAGAGATCAGAAGGGCTTTGAAGTTTACAGAGGAACAGCTGATGCGATCACACAGAACATCGACTTCCTTGATCAGGTAGATCCTGAATATGTCCTGATTCTTTCCGGCGACCACATCTACAAGATGAACTATGACAAGATGCTGAAATATCATCAGGAAAAGCAGGCTGATGCCACAATCGCTGTTCTTGAAGTTTCCCTCAAGGAAGCTACACGTTTCGGTATCATGAACTGCGACGAGAACGACATGATCTATGAGTTCGAAGAAAAACCGGCTCATCCGAAGTCAACTCTCGCATCCATGGGTATCTACATCTTCACATACAAGACACTGAGAAAGTATCTGCTCGCTGATGACAAGAAGCAGGACAGCAACCACGACTTCGGTAAGGACATCATTCCGGCATATCTCAACGACAACAGAAAACTGGCTGCGTGGAGATTCAAGGGCTACTGGAAGGATGTAGGAACTGTTGATTCACTCTGGGAATCCAACATGGACCTCCTCAAGAAGGACAATGAACTTGACCTTCGCGATGAGACATGGAAGATCTACACAGAAGATGTCAACGCTCTGCCGCAGTATGTCGGTGAAGACGCTAAGATTGAAAACTCTCTGATCACACAGGGAAGCGTCATTCTCGGAACAGTAAAGAACTCCGTTCTCGGCACAAACTGCATCGTCGGCAAGGGTGCTACGGTTATTGACTCTGTCATCAATCCGGGTGCTAAGATCGGCGAAGGCGCAAAGGTTACACGCTGCATCGTAGCCGATGATGTTGAGATCGCTCCGGGTGTTACAGTCGGTTCCGCCAACAGCGAGACCATTGAACTCGTTGCGAAGAAGTTCGTAGAGTAGGAGGAAGCTTAGGATGAAAGCACTGGGAATTATCAATTTTGAAGACAACGTAGCGACTGTCGACGGTCTTGGCGAATATCGTCCGGTACCTGCGATTGCGATCCTCGGCCGTTACCGCGTGATCGACTTCGTCCTCTCCAACATGACAAATTCAGGAATTGACAGCGTTCAGGTTTACTGTAAGGAAAAACCCCGCAACCTGATTGAACATCTGGGCGAAGGCACAGCTTACAATATCAACTCCAAGCGCGGAAAGCTCCGTATCCTCTATGGTGAAAAGAGCTTCTCCTCACCTGTATACAACCATGACGTCGCCAACTTCATTCTGAACATGCAGTATATCGAACGCGACCACAACCCGTATGTTGTCGTTGCTCCGTCCTACTTCATGTACAGCCTTGATTACAGCAAGGTTCTGGATGCCCATATGGAATCCGGTGCTGATGTGACAGTTCTCTACACATCAACAAATGAAGCAAAGACATCTTATCTCGGATGCGATGTTCTGACTCTGGACAAGGAAAAGAAAGTAACTGCGATTGAAAAGAACCGCGGCAACACACAGAGAAAGAATGTTTCCATGGAAGCATATGTCATGACAAAGAAGCTGTTCATTGAACTCGTCGAGAAGGCTGCAGAGACATCCTCACTGTACTGGTTCAAGGACATCCTGAGAGACTCCGTTGAAGAACTCGACATCAGAGGCTATCAGTTCAAGGGTTATGTTGCATGCATCAACAGCCTGCCTGAATACTTCCGTGTTTCCATGCAGTTAAGAGACAGAAACGTTGCTTCAGGTCTCTTCAAGCCGGGATGGCCGATCTACACACATACAAACGACTCTTCACCGACCAAGTATGAAGCAGGTTCCAAGGTTACAGGTTCTGTTGTCGCAAACGGCGCCGATATCGAAGGAACAGTCGAAAACTGTGTTGTCAGCCGTAATGTTACAATCTGCAAGGGTGCTGTTATCAAGAACAGTATCATCCTGCCGGGTGCTTACATCGGCGAAAAGGTCAAGCTTGATCACGTAGTCGTTGACAAGTATGCGATCATTCATCACGTCAAGGAACTCAAGGGAACTGACGACGCACCGATTTATGTAAAGAGAAAAGACCGTATCTAAGGTCTTTGACAAAGAAGGAGATATCTTATGACAAGATCCATTCTGTTTGTAGCGGGCGAGGGATTGCCGTTCATCAAGACCGGCGGTCTTGCGGATGTTATCGGCAGTCTGCCTAAGGCACTGGCGAAACGCGGCCACGATGTCCGCGTCGTATTGCCTCTGTACAAGAAGATCATCGAAAAATATTATGATGAGCTGGAAAGACTCGGTACCATCCAGGTGCATTCCGGATGGATCGATCAGCCGGCTACATATTACACAAAAACAGTCGACGGAGTCGTATACTACTTCATTGAACATCAGCACTATTTTGAAAGAGATGCACTGTACGGATATGAGGATGACGGCGAAAGATTCGCATTCTTCCAGAGAGCCGTACTCGACATGATCTATTTCATCAACTGGTGGCCGAACATCATCCACAGCAATGACTGGCAGACAGGTATGATCCCTCTGATCGCTCATGCATGCTATGCGGATGACTACCGCTATCAGCAGATCAAGCATGTCTATACGATTCACAACATGGCATTCCAGGGCAACTTCGGTGTCGATATGCTGCCGAGCTGCCTGGGACTGGATTACAGCTATTTTGACAACGGATCCATCAAATTCGACACAGGCATTTCCTTCATGAAAGCAGGTATTGTCTATGCCGACAAGATCACAACCGTTTCCCCGACATATTCCAATGAAATTCTGACAGAGGCATATGGCGAGAGAATGGACGGTGTGCTGCGCTACAGAAGAGAAGATCTCTGGGGAATTGTCAACGGTATCGATACTGTTGAATGGAACCCGAAGACAGACAAGCTGCTGGCAAAGAACTATGATGTCCGTTCCTATGTCACCGGAAAGAAGACAAACAAGAAGGCTCTGCAGGAAGAACTCGGTCTTGAAGTCAGAGAAGATGTACCTCTGATCGGTCTTGTTTCCAGACTGACAAACCAGAAGGGTGTCTACATGATCACCGACAGAATCAATGAAATCCTCGGAATGGATGTTCAGTTCTGTGTTCTCGGAACAGGTGAAACAAATGCAGAGAATGCCTTCAAGTGGATGGAATCCGAATACAAGGGCAAGGCAGTTTACTACTGCGGATACAATGAAGAACTCGCACACAGAATCTATGCAGGTTCCGATCTGTTCCTGATGCCTTCGCTCTATGAGCCCTGCGGAATCGGTCAGCTGATCGCAATGCACTATGGTGCACTGCCGCTGGTACGTGAAACAGGCGGCCTCAAGGATACCGTTCATCCTTACAACCAGTACACCGGTGAAGGCAACGGATTCTCATTCTGGGCTGCAAACGCAGATGACATGGTTTACACACTGCGCTGGGCTGTAGATCAGTATTACAACAACAAACCCGGCTGGAAGGGACTTGTCAAGAGTGCCATGAACACCGATGTCAGCTGGGATCAGAGTGCTAACGTTTACGAAGAACTCTACTATACGATCTGTAACTGGCCGGATCAATAAGACTTGAGAAGCGGCCTCGGAAACGGGGCTGCTTTTAGTGAGTAGCAATGTGAACAAAAGTTGAAAACATTGTGTATATTTTCTCAAATCAGCCTTCATCACGTTCCGTACATGCGGAGCGGGTGATATAATGTGAACAGCGAAATTTAGAAGGAGGAATTTCTGAAATGTCTAAAGTAACTGTTAAAGATCTGGACGTTAAGGGCAAGCACGTAATCGTACGCGTTGACTTCAACGTTCCGCACAAAGGAGATGTCATCACAGACGACAACCGTGTCCGTGCTGCGCTTCCTACAATCAATTACCTCACAGAGCACGGCGCTAAGGTTCTTCTGCTCAGCCACCTTGGAAAGGTAAAGACTGAAGAAGACAAGGCAAAGAACGATATGTCAATCGTTGCAAAGCGTCTTGCAGAAGTACAGAGTGCTCCTGTTACATTCGTCAACGCTACACGCGGCGAAGAACTCGAAGCAGCTGTCAAGGCTCAGGAAGAGGGTTCCATCGTTCTGATGCAGAACACACGTTATGAAAAGGGTGAATCCAAGAATGATCCTGAACTCGGCGCTTACTGGGCAAGCCTCGGCGATCTGTTCGTTGAAGACGCATTCGGCTCCGTTCACAGAGCTCACGCTTCCACAGTCGGTATCCCGTCACATCTGCCTTCAGCACTCGGTTTCCTTGTTGAAAAGGAAGTCAATGTCCTCGGAAAGGCTCTGAATGATCCTGAAAGACCGTTAGTTGCAATCCTCGGCGGTGCCAAGGTTTCCGACAAGATCGCAGTTATCGAGAACCTCCTCAAGATCGCTGACAAAGTCATGATCGGCGGCGGTATGTCCTATACATTCTCTGCAGCACAGGGCGGCAAGATCGGTACATCCCTGCTTGAAGCTGACAGAATGGAACTCGCCAAGAAGTTCATGGAAGAAGGCGGCGACAAGCTGATTCTCCCGGTTGATACAGTCGCAGCAAACGACTTCTCCAACCCGACAGAAATCATCACAGTCAAGGCCGGTGAAATCCCTGACGGATTCATGGGTCTGGATATCGGTCCGGAAACAGTCGCTAAGTATCAGGCTGAACTGGCCGGCGCAAAGACAGTCTTCTGGAACGGTCCGATGGGCGTGTTCGAAGACGAGAGATTCGCAAAGGGCACAATCGCTGTCTGCGAAACACTTGCTAACCTCGAAGGTGCAACAACAATCATCGGCGGCGGCGACTCCGCTTCCGCAGCCAAGAACCTCGGCTTCGCTGAGAAGTTCAGCCACATTTCAACAGGCGGCGGCGCCTCCCTCGAATTCATGGAAGGCAAAGACCTGCCGGGTATTTCCATTATCGCTGAAAAGGAATAATCAACATGGCAAGAAAACCTGTAATTTTTGGAAACTGGAAAATGAACAAAACTCCTTCTGAAGCTCTTGAATTCATGAAGGGGATTGAAGAAGTACTGACCGGAAACGAAGCTGCTGATTATGGTATCGGCGCTCCGTATGTTGACCTCGATGTCTGTGTCAAGAACGCCAAGAACCTCCTGATCGCTGCTGAAAACTGCAACGAAAAGGACAGCGGTGCCTACACAGGTGAAGTCAGTGTTCCGATGCTCAAGGAAGTCGGTATCACATACTGCATTATCGGCCACTCCGAGAGAAGAACATATTATGCTGAAACAGACGCTGCATGCGCTGCCAAGGCAAAGAGACTGTTAGCTGACGGAATCATCCCGATTCTCTGCATCGGCGAAACAGAAGCTCAGTATGACGCAGGTGAGACAGCTGATGTCATCAAGAACCAGCTGACCGGCTCACTGGCCGGACTGACTGCTGAAGAAGTTGCTAAGATCGTCATCGCTTACGAGCCGATCTGGGCAATCGGAACAGGCAAGTCCGCAACTAAGGAAATTGCAGAAGACTGCTGCAAGTGCGTCCGTGACAATGTCAAGGCTCTCTATGACGAAGCAACAGGCGAAGCTGTACGTATCCAGTACGGAGGATCCGTAAAGCCGACAAACATTGCTGAATACATGGCTTGCGAAGACATCGACGGTGCTCTCATCGGCGGTGCTTCCCTCAAAGTCGATTCCTTCAAGGAAATCATCGACGCAACAAAATAAGGTTCCAATCAGTACAACTGAGGAATATAGGTTATCAATAGGAGGATATAATCAAGATGCCTAATTTTGTAGATCCCATTGCTGAAGTTCGCGCCCGCGAAGTTATCGATTCACGCGGCAACCCTACAGTTGAAGCAGAAGTAACAACAGAGTCCGGTGCATGGGGACGTGCAATCGTTCCGTCCGGAGCTTCCACAGGTGAAAGAGAAGCTCTCGAGCTCCGTGATAAGGATCCGAACCGTTTCAACGGTCAGGGTACTCTCACAGCTGTAGCTAATGTCAATGACAAGATCGCTCCGAAGGTCATCGGTCTGAACGTTTTCGATCAGCCGTTAATCGATAAGACAATGCTCGACCTCGACGGAACACCGTTCAAGAGCAACCTCGGCGCTAACGCTACACTGGCTGTTTCACTGGCTGCTGCACGTGCAGCTGCTGATTCCTGCGGTCTGCCTCTGTACAAGTACATCGGCGGCGCAAACGGAAAGGTTCTCCCTGTTCCGATGATGAACGTTCTCAACGGCGGCAAGCACGCTGACTCCGCTTCTGACGTTCAGGAATACATGATCATGCCTGTAGGCGCTAAAGACTTCCACGCAGCTATCCGCATGGGTGCAGAAATCTTCCACGCTCTGAAGAAAGTCCTCAAGGGCTATGGCTACAACACAGCTGTCGGTGACGAAGGCGGATATGCTCCGTCCTCACTGCCCGGCGGAACAGGACCTCTGGAAACTCTCGGTAATGAAGGCCCTCTGGCTCTCATGCTCGAAGCAGTTGAAAAGGCTGGATACAAGCCCGGTGAAGATGTATGCTTCGCTATGGACGCAGCTTCCTCTGAATTCTATGATGAAGAAAAGGGATGCTATGTACTGGCTCGTTCCGGTGAAGGCGAAAAGTCTTCCGAAGAAATGATCGAACTCTATGAGCACTGGGTTGAAAAGTATCCGCTGATCTCACTGGAAGACGGTCTTGCTGAAAACGACTGGGACGGATGGGTTGAACTCACAAAGCGTCTCGGCGACAAGATTCAGCTCGTTGGTGACGACCTGTTCGTTACAAACACAACATACATCAAGAAGGGTATCGAACTCGGTGCTGCTAACGCAGTTCTGATCAAGGTCAACCAGATCGGTACACTGACAGAAACACTCGACTCCATCGAAATGGCTAAGGAAGCTAAGTATACAGCTGTCGTTTCCCACCGTTCCGGTGAATCCGAAGACTGCACAATCTCCGACCTCGTAGTTGGTGTCAACGCAGGACAGATCAAGACAGGTTCCATGAGCCGTACAGATCGTATTGCCAAGTACAACCAGCTGATGAGAATCGAAGAAGAACTCGGTGACGTTGCTGAATACCGTGGAAAGAAAGCTTTCTACAACGTTAAGGCTCTCTCCGAATAATTCAGTCATTCGATTGCATTCATAACTACAGTATCACTGCCAATTAAATAGTATTACGGACTGACTCATTCGTTGGTTTGATCAAAAGCGGAAGCTTATCACAGCTGTCCGCTTTTTTCTTATACAAATCGATCACATTGTTAAAATGCATGTATGCAGATTTTTTCAGGCTGAAAGATTATAATTAAAATATTTGACGGAGAACATGCATGAAACTTGGACTTGATATCGGATCCACTACAATCAAGTATGCGGTTCTGAATGACAGAGATGAACTGGTTGATTCAAATTATGAAAGACACTATTCACATATAGCGGAAAAGTGTCTGGATACATTGATCAGACTGGAGAAAAAATACAGCGGTGAAAGATTTACTGCTGCGGTTTCCGGTTCGGCAGGGATGGGACTTGCAGAGCGGTGCGGCATTCCGTTTGTTCAGGAGGTATATGCCGAACGTGTCGCTGCGGAAAAGCTGAATCCGGGAACAGACTGTGCGATTGAGCTTGGCGGAGAAGACGCCAAAATTCTTTTCCTTTCCAACGGACTGGAAGTAAGGATGAACGGAAGCTGTGCGGGAGGAACCGGCGCATTCATTGATCAGATGGCCGTATTGCTGAAAACAGAACCTGATGAAATGGACCGTCTTGCCCTGAAGGCAAAGCGGACATATACCATTGCGTCCAGATGCGGTGTTTTTGCCAAAAGCGATATCCAGCCTTTGATCAATCAGGGAGCGGAAATCCCGGATGTCGCAGCTTCGATTTATCAGGCTGTTGTCAATCAGACGATTGCCGGACTTGCCCAGGGCAGGCAGATCAAAGGCAATATTCTGTATCTCGGCGGACCTCTGACATTTTCACAATGTCTTCGCAGAACATTTGATCAGACGCTGCATCTGAAAGGCATCTGCCCGGAAAACAGTCTTTATTATGTTGCTCTCGGTGCCGCATATTATGCGGATACCGAAATCTCCCTGACAGACGTCATTGCGGGGCTTTCGGACAATGATCATATTGCCCGCTATGCATCCCTGAGTCCGCTGTTTGAAAATCGTGATGAATACTGGAAATTCCATCTGCGTCATGCGAAAGCAAATGTCAGAAGAGTGAAATTTGATGAAAATACAGGACCGGTTCATATCGGAATCGATGCCGGCAGCACAACAGTCAAAATCATTGTCATGAACGACCGGAAGGAAATTCTGCTGAGTGAATACCGGTCCAATGACGGTGATCCTTTGACAATTGTGAAAGAGACATTGATGAAGATGTACCGTGAACATCCTTATGTTCAGGTCGCTTCCGCAACGGCCACCGGTTATGGCGAACAGTTTATTTCGCATGCATTCCACTGTGATTATTCTCTCGTGGAAACAGTTGCACATTATACAGCTGCGAAGCATTTCATGCCGGATGTTGATTTCATCATTGATATCGGCGGCCAGGATATGAAGTGCTTCAAAATCGAAAACGGTGCGATTTCGGATATTTACCTGAATGAAGCTTGTTCCTCCGGATGCGGCAGTTTCCTGCAGACATTTGCCGAGGCAATGGATATGACTGCGGAAGATTTTGCCATGCAGGGTCTGTTTGCAAAACATCCGGTGGACCTTGGCTCAAGATGTACGGTTTTCATGAATTCATCAGTCAAGCAGGCGCAGAAGGACGGAGCTTCTCTGGAGGCAATTTCTGCCGGCCTTTCGATGTCGATTGTCAAAAACGCACTGTACAAAGTCATCCGTGTTTCTTCACCGGAAGAACTGGGAAGAAATATTGTTGTGCAGGGAGGAACATTCTATAACGAAGCAGTTCTGCGGGCATTTGAAAAAGAAATCGGAAGAAATGTTGTGCGGCCGGATATTGCCGGACTGATGGGAGCGTACGGAGCTGCGCTTTACGGAAAGTCACGCAGCCGGAAGGAAAGCACATCATCCATTCTGAATCTGAAAGGTCTGGAAGTTTTTTTCAATGAAGTACGCAACACTGTCTGTCAGGGATGCGGCAATCACTGTCAGCTGACGGTCAACCGCTTTGCGGATGGTTCGGTTTATATTTCCGGAAACCGCTGTGAGAAACCGGTTACCGGTAAAAAGAGTGCGGAAGAAAGAAGTCTTTACGCTTTCAAGCGGAAAAAAATTCAGGAATATGCGGACAGACATGCTGAAAATCCGGTCGGCACCATCGGCATTCCCAGATGCCTGAATATGTATGAGCTTCTGCCGTTCTGGCATACATTATTCGAAACTCTCGGTTTCGATGTCATCGTATCACCGGAATCTGACAGAACAATGTATCAGAACGGGCAGTCCACGATTCCCAGCGATACGGTCTGCTTTCCTGCAAAACTGACACATGGACACATCGACTGGCTTGCAAAGCAGAATGTGGATGCCATCTTCTATCCATGCATGAGCTACAACATGGATGAAGGACTCGGTGACAATCATTATAACTGTCCGGTTGTTGCCTATTATCCGGAAGTGCTTGCAAATAACTGCTTTGAACTGAACAGTCAGGTATTCATTTATGATTATGTCAATCCGGAAAGACGGAAAGACTTCACAAAACGTTTCCCGAAGATTTTGCAAACATATTTCCCGCAGGTAAAAAACTGCCGGAAAGCCATTGATGCGGCATATGAAGAATATGAGAATTATATGCATGTCATCCGTGAAGAAGGAATGCGGATGATAAAGCGTGCGGAAGAAGAGGGAAGGCATGTGATCGTTCTTGCCGGAAGGCCGTATCACGTGGATCCGGAAGTCAGTCACGGCATTGACGGATTGATTGCCCGCAACGGTGCATACGTCATTACAGAGGACAGCATTTCCCATCTGGAAGAAAAATTTCCGGTTTCAGTTCTGAATCAATGGACTTATCACAGCCGTCTGTATGCGGCGGCAAGATACTGCACCGGACATGACAATCTCGATCTTGTTCAGCTCGTATCCTTCGGCTGCGGACTGGATGCGATCACAACCGATGAAACAAAAGAAATCCTTCAGAGGAAAGGAAAACTTTACACACAGCTCAAGATTGATGAGATCACCAATCTCGGAGCGGTGAATATCCGGATCCGTTCCCTGTTTGCAGCTCTGGAGGAGAAAGGAAGATCCAAATGAGCAATAACTCTTCTTTCATGGAAGAAATGAAAAAAACACATACGGTTCTGATTCCCAATATGGCGCCGGTTCAGTTCTCACTGATTCAGGCAGCCCTGGAAAGTGAAGGATATCATTGCGTCATGCTTGGAAAAGAGAGCCGCCGGGCAGTGGAACTCGGCCTTCGCTATGTGCACAATGATACGTGCTATCCGGCAATCCTTGTCATCGGGCAGTTTCTGGAAGCACTCGAAAGCGGCGGATATGACAGAAATCATACCGCATTGTTAATTACACAGACCGGCGGAGGATGCCGGGCATCCAATTATTACCGTCTGCTGAAAAAAGCAATGGCGAAAGCCGGTTATGAAGACATTCCCGTGATATCGGCGAATCCTTCCGGACTGGAAGAAGACTCTCTTCCTCTGACGATGAAGCTGCTGGAAAAAGTCGTTGCAGGAATATGGTACGGCGATGAAATCTTCGCATTGCGGAATCAGATCAAGCCTTATGAAATCAGACAGGGGGAAACAGAGGAACTGGTAAACAAATGGATTGAAACTGCTTCCGGCTGGATCCGCAGGGGAAAGAATATTTATCCTGGCATGATCAAAAGAAGCTTCCGCAAAATCGCATCTGACTTTGCAAAAATTGAGCGCAATACAGATGAGAAGATCAAAGTCGGAGTGGTCGGAGAGATCTTTGTCAAGTTCTCACCGCTCGGCAATAATGATCTGATGAGTTTTCTGGAAAATGAAGGATGCGAAGTGAATCTGCCGGGGCTGATGGGATTTGTGGAATACTGCATTGCGAATTACAGCATTGATGTCAGTCTTTACGGCGGCAGCAGATATGTCGCGGCAGGAGCTGACATTCTGCTGGATCTGTTTGACAACATCGGCAGATCCATGTCGGAAACACTGCGCTCGTTCGGCTTTTATGCGCCATGTTCGTTTCATGAACTGATGAAAAAGCCGGAGGGAATTATTCACCTTGGAACAAAGATGGGAGAAGGGTGGCTGCTGAGTGCAGAGATGGCAGAATTGATCGAAGGCGGCTATGCCAATATTATCTGTGCCCAGCCGTTTGGCTGTCTGCCCAATCACATTGCCGGAAAAGGCGTAATCAACAGGCTGCGTGAAAAGTATCCCGATGCCAATATCACTCCCGTCGATTACGACACCAGTGCTTCAAAAGTGAATCAGGAAAACAGAATCAAACTGATGCTGGCAGTGGCAGAGGAAAACCTGCATCATTAAGATCAGCACGGTGAACTTGCGCCTCTGAGTGAACTGTGCTTAAATTCATATCGTAAACAGGAGGCAGTATGAAGATCAGAAAGTACTTTGCCGCATTGCTGGCGATCAGTCTTCTGACAGGATGCACAGGGACGGATGAGCCTGAAAAAGCAGATGCGATCGAGACGGAAGAACCCGCAGTCAAGGAAAACATTGCGGATCAATATGAAAAACTGAATGAGGACAATCACTTTGAAGTGACAGAGAAAGAAACATTGACCAGCATTCTCTCGCATGGAACGGCAGCCGTATTCCTCGGCTTTCCGGAATGCCCGTGGTGTCAGGCATATATTCCGCTTCTGGAGGAAGTGCTTGCAGAGCAGGACGCATTATGCAGCTACTACAACATTTACAATGATAAAGGCAGTGACAGGGAATTCTATGATTCCGTTGCGGATCTTCTGGTTTCACAGAATGACACGGGAACCGATATCATTGACTATGACAATGATGGAAAGCCAACAATTTACATGCCGCTGGTTCTCTTTGTCGAAAAGGGAAGAATTGTCGCTTTTGACAATGAAACATGCATGGAAGACGGTAAATCGGTACCGCCCGATCACTATTGGACAAAAGATAAGAAAGCCGCACTGAAAGAACGGCTGAGTGAATATGTGAAGTCCGTAAAGGAAATGCAGGCACAGAATGATTCCCGCGGCTGCGATACCGGCTGCAAGGTCGGCGATTAGAAATGGTCAGATTTCTGATCATTTTTTTCTGATTGCAGTAAGTGAAAGCAGGATTCAAAAGAAAACCGGCCCTGGATTTGATCCGGCCGGTATACTTCATCTGATATTCAGCATGTTTCTGATTGTTTCGATATTTTCAGGATATGACTCTGTCACTGTCGTAAGAATCTGATCATCAGGCAGATTCATTCCTTTGAGAACCTGAATCATTTTCAGAATGCTTTCCTGACGCTCTTCTCTGCGGCCTTCATTTTTGCCTTCGATCATGCCTTCTTTTCTTCCTTCTTCTCTACCTTCTTCTTTAATGGCTTCATCCCTTTCCAACTGATTCATAGCGGCTCTCCTTACGTCAGGATCTGTTTTGATTTCTTTGACCGCAGCCTGAATTTTCTGGTAAAATGCGTCATCCATAGGCTCTTTGGAACGCGAAAGAAGATAGGTGATCGGCTTCAGATTTTCAGGCGCCTTTTCAATTCCCGCGTTCGTCAGAATGCAGATCCTTCTGCCTTCATTGTACTCGTAATCGGGATACTCGTCTACTTTTGCACGGATGTGATAGACCGGCTCATTTTTACCCAGCGGGTCAAATGTACATAACAGAATGACTGTAACATCCGGAAGATCTGCAGGCAGGTGATTCTTTGTCAGCTGAGAGTCGATCATAGCTGCATTATATCTGGCAGTTTTGGGAAATGATTCCGGATAGCCTTTTGGCTTGTACGCATACATTTCCAGCTCGTTAATTGAAAAATCATTTCTTGCCATAATGTCGAAGCGGACACGTTTCTCGTCTTTGACACCGACGATGATTTCATGTTCGGTTTCTACAAAACGGATTCCTTCCGTATCGATATCAGGATCGATTCTGTTGATCAGATCTTTGCAAAGCTCAATATCAGAAGAAAGAACATGCTTGAATATTAAATCATTTGTGAAATCGAGTTCTTCATACTTTTTGTCAAGATTTGTCATATTTGACTCCTTTCTGATATATTCTTTGCCGGTGACACTCTGGTTCTGCAGAATTTTAAAAAAACATGTATCAGATGAGCCCGGTCCCATGCACGCACAAGACTGCAGGTGAGCATATTCTGAAGCTGATGATAACAGACTGTTGATACAGGAGATGACTACATGATTTCTGTTTTGTTTGCATGTCTGATTCACGGATGATATAATAATCCAGCATATATAAAAAAAGGCGAAAGGAGCGTTGCATGCTTGACGCAATATTGATGATCGTATCAGCCCTGCTGATTATTCTCTCACTGCTGCAGGGTGGAAAAACCAGCGGAATGTCCGGAGCATTCACCGGTGCAGGCGGATTGAATCTGTTTGCAAACCAGAAGGAAAGAGGCTCCGAAAAGGTTATTTCCAACATGACCATGGTACTTGGAATTGCATTCTTTGTCCTGGTTATTCTGATCAGAATTGTTTAAAAGCAAAACGCCGGTGATATGCCGGCTTTTCTAATCTTATGAACAAAAACGAACTGAAAGACGCAATACTGGGATATCTGGAAGATCATCCCAAAGATAAAAAAACACCCGGTGAACTTCGTGAAGCAATCCTCACACAAGAGGATGACACGGATGATTTTCATGATGCACTGAGTGAACTTGAGAATGAATTTCTTGTGTTCACGACAATGCAGGGAAAAATCATCAGCCGGGAACAGGCAAATATCTTTGAAGGTAAGATTTCAATTGCCCGCAACGGGATGGGCTATGTCGACCGTCCCGACAGGGCTGCCGTGAGGATTGAAGAAAGCGATCAGCACAGCGCAATGGACGGGGATATTGTTCTTGTTCAATGTGCTTTGTGGCAGCTTTACGGTCAGGTAATCGCAGTGGTTGAAAGGGCGAAGAAACAATTGATCGGTACCTATTATGACACCGGACACGGCCTGCGCTTCAGACTTGATGATGAGAAGCTGCGCGACAAGCCTCTTAAGGTTCTTCTCGATCCCTCTTTCCATGTTGTGGATGGCTCCAAAGTATTATGTGATATTGAAAAATACAGCGGACCGATGACCCTCAGAGTGAAGCAGGTAATCGGCCATAAGGATGATCCGGGCGTTGATATTCTTTCAATTCTTCTTGATCATGATATCGATCCTGTATTCCCTGAAGAAGTGATGAAGGAACTTGAAGAGATTCCCGGCAGTGTTTCGGAAGAGGAATGTGCAGGCAGAAAAGATCTGCGCAATGAAATCATCGTAACGATTGACGGTGATGATTCAAAGGACTTTGACGATGCTGTCAGCTGTGAGGAAACAGATGACGGATGGATTCTGAAAGTATCGATTGCGGATGTTTCTCATTATGTAAAAGAAGACAGTCCGCTTGACAAAGAAGCACGAAGGCGCGGATGTTCAACATATGTAACCGATCGGGTTGTAGCGATGCTGCCGCATCAGTTGAGCAACGGAATCTGTTCACTCAATCCGCATGTCGACAGACTGACAATCACATGTGAAATGCATGTGCTCAAAGACGGCAGCGTCAGTGATTATCAGGTCTATGAAAGCGTGATTCATTCCACCGAACGGATGACCTATGCAAATGTCAACCGTATTCTGGATGGGGATGAGGAACTGATTCAGAAATATGCACATCTTGGCAGGCTTTTCGAAATCCTGGCAGATTGCGCTGATGCAATCCGATCAAGACGTACGCGTCAGGGTGCGATTGAATTCTCAACTGCAGAGTCTAAGATCACTGTGGATGAATCGGGAAATCCGGTTGATGTCAGAGCAGCTGAAAGAGGGCATGCCGAAATGATCATCGAAGACTGCATGATTGCGGCAAATGTCTGTGTGGCAAATTTCATGAGGTGGCAGGAAATTCCTTCTGTGTACCGTGTTCATGAAGAGCCTTCAGCCAGAAGAATCCGTGATTTTATCAAAGCAAGTGAAATCATGGGACATAAACTCACCATCGGCAGAACCGTATATCCGAATGAACTTTCCGGATATCTTGAATCAGTGAAGGATGAAGATGAGTTCCCGGTCTTAAGCATGATGCTGTTAAGATGCATGCAGAAAGCAAAATATGATTCTGTCTGTGCAGGTCATTTCGGACTGGCTGAAGAAGAATATCTTCACTTCACTTCTCCGATCAGAAGATATCCCGATCTCATCGTGCACAGAATGCTGAGGAAGTATTCGTTTGAAGCATGCATGGATCTCAGGGAACGGGAAGCAGACGAAAAGAAATGTGCCGAGTATGCAGAAAGCTCATCGGTACGTGAAAGAATTTCACAGGATGCCGAATATGCATGTGCAGATCTTAAGAAAGCACAGTATATGAGCGGGCACCTTGGTGAAAAATATGAAGGTATCATCACATCGGTCACCGGTTTCGGCTTCTATGTTCAGCTGCCCAATACGGTGGAAGGCCTTGTAAGAATTGCCTCGATGGAAGATGATTATTACGAATACAATCCGGAAAGACTTGAATTGTGCGGTATTGCAAGCAGAAGGATTTACCGCATCGGCATGCCGGTGAAAATCAAAGTTGCCGCAGCCGATGTATACAATGGTAGAATTGAATTCATCCTTTACGGCAAAAACGGTATGATCCCTTCGCGCAAAACAGCAGGCAGAAAGAATACCGCCTACAGCAAAAGAAGAGAGATGAATTCATCAGGGAGGAAACATGGCAGAAAAAAGTAAAGAGAAAACAGTCGCATTCAACAGACGGGTTTCTCATGATTACTTCCTTGAAGACAAATATGAATGCGGACTTGTACTGACAGGAACGGAAATCAAATCCATCCGTGACGGCAAAGTTCAGTTCAAGGATGCCTATATCTCCATCTACAAAGGGGAGGCATGGATCAAAGGAATGCATATCTCTCCGTATAAATACGGCAATATCTTCAATGTAGATGAGGAAAGAGACCGCAAGCTTCTTCTTCATAAATACGAAATTCAGAAGCTTCATATGAAAGTCAAGACAAAAGGCTATACACTGGTTCCGGTCAGAATGTATCTGAAAAACGGAAGAGCCAAGCTTGAAATCGCACTTGCCAAAGGTAAGAACCTGGTTGACAAGCGTGAGACACAGAAACTCAGAGATGCGAAACGTGAAATGGAAAAAGCACTCAAGCTGAGGTGAGAAGATGGAAGAAATTCTTGAAATACTGAAAACACATCTGGAAAAGTATCCTGAAATGACACCGCAGGACTGCTTCAAACTGATTTATCAGAATGAACTCGGTCCCGGTCATCTGGCAGAGAATGAAGCTGAGGCTCTCAACAATCTGCTTGCTGAATGGAATGAGATTGAAGCAGATGAAAATGCAGAACTGCTTGAACCGATCGGAAATCATCTCTGCAGGATTAATCTGAAAAAAGCAAAATGCCTTTACACACCGGAAGAGATCAATGATATTTTTGTGCGCACCGCCAATATTCACCGCGGAAGAATGGGAGAATTCATGCACAACATGAAACTGCTGAAGCACAATCTGCAGAATCTGCCGGTGCACTTCACGGAAGAAGAATTCCTTGAATTTCAGGAAATGTACCGCGGAAGGGGATATCCGCCTCTTCGCCACAGCCCGAAATACCGTGAAGCATATGATCCTCATTACAGAGTCGTCTACGAAGGATTCGCCGAATCACTGGATCTGGATTGTTGACCGACGGTCAAAACAGTGATATATTCATTATGCATCTATATGATGCATAAACATGGGGCTGTAATGGATTTCGACAGGTTTATGTTTGATTCAGGCTGCAGTGGAGCGGTGACCTTATCACCACTTAAATTTAAACGCTAACAGAAACAATAGTTTCGCTTTCGCTGCTTAAGTTACGCAATAGGCGTCGCAGCGTCCCGGTCGTACTTTAGCCGTTATGTACTGACTGCGTAAATGAAACGGATAAGGTGAATCTGAAGTCTGTAGGAGGATCCCGACAATCTGACAGGCAGATTCAGCAGATGGTTGGCTCACTGACATGTCTGCTGTCTTATCAACCAGTGAACTAAACTGTAGAAGCCGGAATGTGGGACAACTCTTGGACAGGGGTTCGACTCCCCTCAGCTCCACTACCTAATAAAGGGGATTGCTTAAATCCCCTTTATTTATCGGCTTTTTTAACATTTTCAAGTATACTCAAAAATGCGTTGGGACCGACTTTGGGACCGACTTTTTCTTTTTGCGTTCTTCGAAATCAAAATTTCGATAAATAAAACGAACAGAAATAAAGTGAAATAAAACAAAGTAAAGTGAATGAAAAAGCAGTGTGTTTAGTCTTCAATGACAAACACACTGCCTTCAAATGAATCGATTCGATCATTGATATAGTCTCTTGCTTCTTTAAGAGCCTCATTCTCTTTGTCTGATTCATAATATAAATCTATGAGAGGTTCAGGTATGTAATCCTCATCAGGAGTTTCTGTGCTTATTTTTTTCATGTAGTCGATATAATATAGTCTTCTGATCAGAGTTGTTACTTTATCCAATGTCTCTGCGCTTAGTGATGATAATATCTCGCCTGCAGTAATCAATTTTTTATTACGCTCAGAAAATTCTTCAGTAGAAATCATATCAATGTCCAAAGAGTCTCTGTCATATAAATACCTTGGTTCATCTATATATACTCCTCTTGCTAGCCAATCGGTGGTTACTTCCAGAACTTCAGCAAGTTTGCTTAAATATTGGTCAGAAGGTCTTTTCTTGTCTGTCTCCCATTCGTGGATTCTTAAATACACAGTTCCGATTCTTCTGGATAATTCGGATTTAGACATGTTTTTCGCTAATCGTGCGGCAGCTATTCTCCTTCCCATTGTTATGCCTGAAACAATTAGTGCATGATAATTGTCGTGTTTGTAATCAAGTTGACTAAACTCCAATGTTCTCCCGTTTATATGTTTCATAAATTTAATATCGTTCATATAACTATTTTACAGCAGATATTATATGCTATTCAAACTATATTCTTGAAAGAGCATAGATATATTGCATATATACTCTATACGGAATATAATCAGATTGGAATACAAATAATAGAATGCGTAAATGGAGGTAAATATGCCAAAAGCAGTAAAAGTGAGTCCTATGCTGAATCATGATCGTTTAAGAATTATCCGGAAAGGCCATGCAAATGTTTCTGATCTGCAGAAGTTTATTCCTGCCTCCAGAACCAAAGCTCAGGCAGAATATCAGACAATTGCAAGGGAGATCATGCTGGCTGAGGGCAAGGAAGTTGCCTGGTATGGAATTGAAATCGAAAGAGTCCTGAAGCATTATCACATGACGGAGCAGGATATCCGCCGGTGGGCGAAAGACGAGGCAGCTATCCAGCAGGTAACATTGGAGACAAACTGATGGAACCGTATTACGCGATGATGGATCTTCGGATTTTCCTGAGTCCGGCATTTCTGGAACTAAGCATGGATGCACAGACCAGATTTGTGCAACTGGTGGGTACATCTGATCGTATGGGTGTCGGAAATCTGTATTACGTATGGAATGAAAGTCGTATTAAAGCGGATCTGATGGATTCATTATATAAATCTGACCTTGTATGGCCTGTTGATGCGTATTACTGCTTTATTCCAAGTGTATTCAACGCAAACCGCAAAATGCGTAACGGTAAATACAGATCCAGTTTTGATATAAAGGGCTTTCAGGCCTGTATTGACAAATATCCAGTTCTTCTACAGAGCATGACAGAAAGTGAAAAAGAATATATCAAACAGCATGGAATTCTGACTGGCGAAACAACCGAAGTGCTACCGGAAACACAAAAAGCCCAGGCAATTGAATACAAACAGACTTGTGATGAAGAAATCAGTAAGGACCTCTCGAACTACATTAACTTTGAAGGTGTTTATATGGATCGGAAAGACTATGCAAAGTATCAGGCTTTGACGATGCTGTACAAGGACTTTGAAGAAAGAAACAATGTTTCAATCCTTACAGAGAAGGATGTTGCTGAGTGGTTTATGAATTTGTACAGGAATGACTACCACCATAATGGAACAAAAGTAAATGACCTGAAGAAACTATTTCAAGGTTATCTGGAAAAGGTGATGCAAAACAAGCGTATTCAAGGAACTTTGGTTGCAAGAGGTGGCTATGTATGAGCGTTTATTACGACAAGGTCGCAAAAGGATACAAATTTCATTTCCAGTACAAGAACAAAAACTATAAAAGTAAAAAATATAAAACCAGGAAAAAGGCAGAGATGGCAGAACGCCGGAAACGTGCAGAACTGGATGGGAATATACTGCTCCTCAGCCAACTTGTTGAGAAAAGACTCGCTGATTATGAATTTCATGATCAACTGCAGACAAGAGCCAAGGTAGAGCAGATGTATCGCTGTCGTGTTTATCCGTATATCGAGGACAAGGATGTAGATCAATATACGATCCAGGATATTCAGGATATGGCGATACGTCTGAAGAACAAAAAACCAATCAATTCATATGAAGGAACCGGCAATATTAAAAATCAGTCAAACTATTCGGTTAATTACACAGTTTCCCGTCTTGGCAGCATTTTTAACTGGGGTATCCGGCTGGGCTACTGCATCAGCAACCCATGTCTCAACTTTGAAAAGCTCAAATATAAAAAGCCAGAGAAAGCATATTGGACAGACGAAGACTTCTATAAAGTGATCAGTATTTTGAAACCTTCACAATACAAACTCAGGGCAAGACTGGAACTTTTCTTCTGGACCGGAATGCGCAGATCGGAGGCCAGAGGCTTAAAATACTCAGACCTGGATTTGGATCACAATCGCCTCACAATACGCAGGCATATTGTAGAAGATGGCGGACACCAGGAACTGCCGGGAAGGAAAAACGGCGTTGATGAGATGGTTGTTCTTCTTGATGATGATCTCGTAGAAGTTCTCAGAGAGACTATGTCACATGATCAGAGGATTGATGGCTTCAATATGGACTGGTATGTTCTCGGCTATAAAAAGCCATTTGTGTTATCAACCTTTGCAAAGCAGCTGGATCGTCTGGCGGAACTGGCAGATGTTCCGCGTATCACACCGCATGGCTTCCGGCACAGCCATGTCAGCTGGATTTATTCCAATACGAATCTGACATTGCAGGAAACAGCAGAAAGAATCGGTGATAAAGCCCAGACCGTCCAGAATGTTTATGCTCATTTGTATAAAGACAACAGCCAGAAAGTAGTCGATGCAATAACAGAAAGCAAACGAAAAAAGAGATCCTCCGGAGGAGGTAAAGACAAAACCAAATAGTTGGTGTAGCAAGTTACACCAACCATGTTGGTTACACTTGTCCACCGGAGGGCCCTGGCCGGACTGGCTTGTCATTTCGCCTGTCGGCACGTCTTCATCGTTCATATCTCCTTAAGAGATACTCACTCCGAAAAAGAAAGGAACCCATCCAT
>JAUNEN010000025.1 GCA_030525525.1 Erysipelotrichaceae bacterium | reverse complement strand
GTGCACTTGGCAGATGAGGAAATACTCAAGAGGCCGAAGAGGTGCCCCTGCTAAGGGCATAGGTCGGGAAACCGGCGCGAGGGTTCAAATCCCTCTTTCCTCGCCATACCATGGTCCTGTGGAGTAGTGGTTTATCTCGTCTCCCTGTCACGGAGAAGATCGCGAGTTCGAATCTCGTCAGGACCGCCATTGATGCGAGTGTAGTTCAATGGTAGAACGCCACCTTGCCAAGGTGGACACGGCGGTTCAATTCCGCTCACTCGCTCCATCAAAAAGCTCGGGAAACCGAGTTTTTTTGTTGCGATTCAGCATGCCGGGCAGGATTCATCGGGAGCTTTCCCGGAATCCGTTATAATATGCGTGGAAGGAAAGATATGAACAGAAAAGAAGTGATTGTCAAAAACAGATCTTCATTATGGCTTGCCGCATCGGTGGCGGGCATTTTCACTGTTCTTACAATTCTGTCTTTGATTTACAGTGAACTGACATCAGGCATTCACGGATTTGCATTCTGGCTGTTTCTGATCTCAGCACTGAGTGGATTTGCCATGATCTTTGATTATTCAAATGCGAAAATCATCATTTCGGATGAAGGGATCATGAGCGGGAAACGATTGATTCCGTTTGATGAAGTGAAAATGGTCGGCATGAGAAAATCCTTCATTTTCATCTATGGTGAAAAGAATAAAGTCCTCGCTTCGATTGATGCTGATCTTTCGAAATATGAAACAGCTCTGAAGATTCTGGAAGATCATCACGTTGAAGTGGCGGATGTGAGTCCTATCGGGAAAAAAACAAATTAAAAGGATCAGAAGATGTTTGACACATCTGTCTGATCCTGTTTTTTTAAACGGATACCTGAATCACTTCTCTGGTGAGCTTTTCATTGAGGAAGACTTCCGCATTTGCCCGGAATGCGTCAGCGTCATCACTGACATAGAATCTTCTTTCACTGCCTGATTCATCATTCAGCTGACCGGTCATTTCAAGACTCTTTTTCAAAGAGAGAACAGCTTCTTTTGAAGAGGAGATCACCTTCATGTCAGGCACCAGGCTCTGCACCGCGTCCATTAAAAGCGGATAATGCGTGCAGCCAAGCACCAGCGTATCGATGCCGTGAACAGTGAGCTGATCGAGATATTCCTGAAGAATTGTTGAAACGACAATATCTTCTTTTTTGTATCTTCTGTTTTCAACTAACGGAACCAGAAGAGGGCAGGCAAGTGAATGCACTTCTGCATCTTTGCGGTAATGGCGGATTCTTTTGGCATAGGCATCCGAACGCACGGTTGCGGTGGTTGCCATAATGCCGATTTTTCCGTTTTCGCTGACTTCGGCAGCTTTGCGTGCGGCCGGATCAATGACTCCGTAGATCGGAAGATCAAATTCCTTGATCAATGTTTCCCTTGCCACGGAATCAGCTGTATTGCATGCGATGACAAGACTCTTTAATTCAAAACCATTGAGGAAGGCAACATCGTTTGTGGCAAATTCCTTGATCTGCTTCTCGGATTTTGTGCCGTAGGGAAGATGTGCCGTATCACCGAAATACAGAATATTTTCATTCGGCATCATCTCCTCGATGTGCTTTACGACTGTCAGTCCGCCGGCTCCGGAGTCAAACACTCCGATATAGGCGTTTCTGTTTTTCATAACGAATTCACAATCCTCTTGAAATGCTCACCGCGTTCCTCGAAGCATGAATACTGGTCGAATGAAGATGTTGTCGGTGAAAGAAGAACGATATCTCCGCTTTCGCTGCATTTCACTGCTTCGGCAACTGCTTCATCCAGGGTTGTGACAACAATCGCTTTGTCCCCGACAAGATCAGTCGCAATTCTGCGTCCGGAAGCGCCGAAGCCGATGACCTGCTTGACGCAGCCGAGATAATTCTTCATCTCATCCATGGACAGGCCTTTTTCAAATCCGCCGACAAGAAGAATCACACCTTTGTCAAATGCCTTGAGGGCAGTGATGGTTGCGTCTGTATTTGTGCCTTTGGAATCGTTGTAATATTTGACGCCGTTCAGTTCACGGACAAATTCAATGCGGTGCTCGACACCTTTGAAATTGTAGATGACCTCACGGATATCATCAGCCGAAACACCGGCATGGCGGCAGGCGCTGACTGCGATGATGATGTTCTGAAGGTTGTGCCTGCCGGGAAGCTTGATCTTGTTCAGTTCAAGCAGATTCTCCCCGTTGACTACCATCCAGCCGTCTTTGAGGTATGCATCTGTATCTGTTCTGTCAAGTGAGAATGTCAGGGTCGGGCAGTGAATCGGGTAGCGTGACGTATAATCCGCCACAACCGGATCATCGGTATTGAGAATGAAGAGATCGCTGTCCTTCATGTTTTTATAAATTCTTGTCTTGGAGTAGTAATAATTGTCCAGACCGCCCATGAAATCAATGTGATCAGGTGTCATGTTGACGATGGTGGCAATTTCCGGACGCAGTTCATCGGTATCGATCAGCTGCATGTTTGAAAGCTCAAGGGAGATATAATGGCCTTCTTCATTGAGCAGGTTGTTGTTAAGAACAACTTCGCTCAGCGGAATGCCGATGTTGCCGCCGACATGAGCTTTGTCACCGTATGCTTTTTTCAGAATTTCATAGACAAGGGTTGTTGTTGTCGTTTTTCCGTTGGTGCCGGTGATACCGATATAATGCTGGGGCTTTGCACACTGATAGGCAAGCTCAATTTCGGTGATGACCGGAACGCCTCTGTCCTTGAAGCGGCGGATGAAAGGTGAGATCGGCGGTACGCCCGGGTTTTTGATGACAATGTCATAAGGTCTTGAGAAGACTTCATCGCTCTGGGGAAGAATTGTGACGCCGATGCTTTCAAGATATTCGCGTTCCCTGACTTCCTTCTGTTCGGTCAGGGTAATATCCTTTACGCCGATCGCGTGCAGAAGTCTGATGGCCGCCAGTCCGCTGCGGGCCAGGCCGATGACCAGAATTTTCTTGTTCTGAAATTCCATATATGCCTCCTTTAATGGATATACAATACTCAGGTGAGATGTGTGATCTGCCTGATTAAAAGCTGAATGAGTTCATCAATTTCAATCTGCGGATCAGCCAGCCACTTTCTGACGGTACCGAAGATGCCGGAAAGATAAAACTCCTTGATCAGTTCTGCCTCATAGTTTTCACAGTCTCCTGTTTTTAGAAGATATGTGTTGATATAAGGCCATAAGAGCTCTTTCAGGCTGCTGACAAACTGCGGATCCCCATGGTCTGAGAGAAGCGCGCTTGCATTGAGGTTGTTGTTTCTAAGAATGACAAGAAGCGAGCCGATCTTTCGTGTAAGTTCCCGGGGATCATCCGACTCTGCAGCGTGTTCGAAGAGAAGTCTGATTTCTTCAAGAAGTGCTGTCTCTTCTTCCTCAAGCAGAGCGGGTACATCGGTAAAGTAATGATAAAAGGTTGCCCGGTTGTAGCCGGCAAGATCCGTAATCTCCTTCACGGAAATCCGTGAAAGAGGTTTTTTCATATAAAGAGACCAGAATGCGCTGATCAGGTTATTTCTGGTCTGTTCTGTAATCTTGGGCCTTTTATTCATGACGTAATTATAATGCGACTTTCTTCCATATACAAATGTGACAGATTCTGTGAATCTGTTCATTGATCACAGAAATATCAAAATGTATTATTTTTGTGCAAAACATATGGCATATATCGAATTCTCACACGTTCACAAAGAATACGGAAGCGGCGTCTCACTGATCAAAGCCCTCGATGACGCTGATTTCATCGTGGAAAAAGGCGAACTGGCGGTCATACTCGGTTCTTCCGGTGCCGGCAAGACGACTGCTCTCAATATTCTGGGCGGGATGGATCTTGTGACAAGGGGAAGTGTCAGCGTGGACGGCCGGAAGGTTTCATCCATGAACCGCAAGGAGCTGATTGCCTACAGACGCCATGACATCGGTTTTGTGTTTCAGTTTTACAATCTTGTGCCCAATCTCACAGCTCTGGAAAATGTTGAGCTGGCAGTGCATGTTTCAGATCATGCGCTTGATCCGGCCGAAACACTGAAAAAGGTCGGTCTTGGCGAAAGAATGAACAATTTTCCTTCCCAGCTTTCGGGCGGCGAGCAGCAGCGTGTTTCGATCGCCAGAGCGATTGCCAAAAATCCCAAGCTTCTTTTATGTGATGAACCGACCGGTGCACTGGATTATCAGACCGGCAAGCAGGTGCTTCAGATTCTGCAGGACGCATGCCGCATTGACGGTATCACTGTATTGATCATTACCCATAACTCCGCGCTTGCGGAAATGGCTGACCGTCTGATCCGCTTCAAAAACGGAAAGGTCATTTCAATGGAAGTCAACCCGGCTCCGAAGCCGATCGAGGAGATTGAATGGTAAAAAGAGGATCTCCGTATACAAAAGACATCATCCGCACGATACGTGCAGGCAGACGAAGATTTTTATCAATCATGGTCATCACGATGCTCGGCGTCATGATGTTTTCCGGTCTGCAGGCAGCCTGTCAGGATCTGCGGGTTTCCGCAGATGAGTTTTTTGATGCGCAGAATCTTCATGATCTTTCAATTGTCTCAACACTCGGCTTTGACGATGATGATCTTTCAGCTTTGAGAAATGCCGAAGGGATCAGATCGGTGCAGGGAATCTACAGCGAAGAATGTTCTGCCGTATGCGGTGATACGGAACTGAGCGTCACACTGACAACCATCGGTACCGAATCCATCAACATGCCTTATGTCAAAGAAGGAAAGCTTCCCGAAAAAATCAACGAAGCTGCCGTGACCGAGCGCTTTGTCAAAGATACCGGTGCGAAGACCGGCGAAAAGATCATCATTACCGGCACCGTCAATGAAGAAACAGAAAGCCGCATCCTGAATCAGGAATTTGTCATTACGGCCGTTGTGACGGATGTCCGCAATGTCAACAATCCGTTCGGATCGGTTGCCTATCGTGACGCTTCGATTGCGGGCGACACGGTTTTTGTGATGAATGAAGCTGCTGAAAGCGGGCTTTATACACAGGCTGAAATCCTTCTTGAAGGAACAGATGAACTGTTCTGTTTTTCATCGGCATACAAGGACAGAATTGAAGAAGTCAAAAAGACGATTGAAGATTCCATCCGGACTGACCGCGAAAATGCAAGAACCGAAAAAATCAAAGAGGATGCCAGAAAAGAAGTCCGTGAAGCGGAAGAGGAAATTCTCAAAGAACTGCAGAAGGCAAAGGAAGAACTTGAAAACGGCGAAAGGGAAATCAGAGACGGTAAACGCGAGCTTGATGACAATGCGGCGCTGCTTGAAGACGGCAGAAGAACAGCTGAAAAAGCTCTTGCCGATGCCCAGCGTTTAATTGATGAAAACTATGCACTGCTGCTGAGAGAACAGGAAAGTTTTGCAAAGACAAAAGCAGACCTTCTGAAACAGATCGAAGATCTCAGGAAAAACAGGGAAGATCTGATTCAGGCAAAGGAAGGTCTGAAACAGATCGATGACGGTCTGAAGCAGCTTGATGAAGGAATTGCGCAGCTGGAAGATGAGCAGGTTGTTCTGTTTATTGATTTGTTGAGGGGACTTGATGAAGAGACGCCGTTAAGTGATCTTTTTGACGGAATTGAACAGGTCAGCACAGTCATTGAAAATCTGCAGGAAGCAGGAATTGAGATTGATGAAGAAACCATCCATGAAGCTTCAGAAGAGATTCTTGCACTTGTAAAAGGGGCGGAAGAAGATCATGAGATTCTTCATCATGAAGAAACACTGGCACTCATCGAAGTCCTGAAAACGCTGGACGATGAAACATCGATGAGTGAAACCGGAGAATCCTGTGAAGAGCTTGCGGAAGTGATCCGTAAATACGATCCTCTCAATGACCTGGAGAGTGTTTCAACGTTTTTAAGCGGCTATGAGAATGCCCTGGAACGGAATGCATATGTGATCGATATTGTTTCCCGGGAAGAAGGAAAGCAGCTGATCGCAATGCTTGAAATGATCAATGAAACAGAAAATATCGAAGGCTCGTTTGACGAAATGAGTAAACAGCTTTCAGACATGCCGGGCCTTCTGGCTGAGATTGCCGGAAGCGAAGAACCTGAAACGGTCGGTGAACTGATCAGCGTCTATGAAACGGCTCTCGCAAAGCTGAAGACACAGAGAGAAGAACTGGTTGAATTACGGAAATCCATCACCGATCAGCTGGCTGAAAACGGAATTGAAGAAACCGGAATCGATGATGCAATTGCGCAGATTGATGACGGAATCCGTCAGATTGAAGAAGGAATCGCCTATGGCGAAGCAGAGATTGCGGCGGGTTTCAGACAGCTCGAAGAAGCACAGGCTCAGCTCAACAGCAGCCGTTTCAGCACCCTGCAGCAGCTGAATGATGCCCTGGCACAGATCATGGATGGCTATGCCCGGCTGCGGGAAGCACGTGAAAAGCTGGAAGAAGGCTGGGAAGAATACCGCGAAGGTGAAAAGGAAGCGTCTGAAGAAATCGCGGATGCATATAAAACAATCGATGATATTGACAAGGCAGCCTGGTATATCAGGGACAGAGCTGCACTTTCTTCCTATGCAAATATTGAATCCGATGCAGAGTGCATCGAATCCATCGGAACCGTCTTTCCGGTTGTCTTTCTGGTTGTCTCGATTCTGATTTCCTTAACCGGAATCACCCGCATGGTGGAAGAGGAAAGAGGCCTGATCGGTACATACAAGTCGCTTGGCTACAGCAATTTTGAAATCATGGCCAAGTATCTTGTATATGGGGCAGCGGCGTGTCTGCTGGGAAGTCTTTTCGGTACTCTGCTTGCATTTATCGGTCTGCCGCTGTTTATCTTTACGATTTTTTCAATCATGTATCTTCTGCCGTTTTACAGGCTGTCATTTCTACCGCTTTACGGGATTCTCGGCCCGCTGCTGTTTTTAGGGGCAACATTAGGTGCCGTCTATTTTGCGGCAAACAGTGAGCTGACGCAGGTGCCGGCTTCTCTGATGCGTCCCAAAGCGCCAAAGGCAGGCTCAAGGGTTTTCCTTGAAAAGTGGCGTACAGTCTGGACACGCATGTCATTTCTTGACAAAGTGACGGCCAGAAATCTTTTCCGCTATAAAAAGAGAATGTTAATGACGGTATTCGGCATTGCCGGCTGTATGGCACTGCTGCTGTTCGGGTTTGCAATCGGTGATTCGGTCAGAGATCTTGTGCCCCGTCAGTATGAGCAGACATTCCTGTATGACATGCTGTGCGCTGCCCAGGGTGAGGAACATGAAAAACTCGATGAGGCAGTTGCCGGAGATCCCGGTACGGAATCATATATTGATCTCATGATCAGTGAAGCCAGGGTTTCATACGGAAATTCACGTCAGGAAAGCCTGACGCTGTTTGTGTTTGATGATGAAGAAGATCTTTCGGAATATATCATCATGCATCATCACGGTCAGAAGCTTGAAGATCTGAAAGCAGACAGCGTGTATGTGACAGTCAACGCCGCCAATGTGCTCGGCTTTGAAAAGGGCAGCACGATCCATGTTGAAACGGCAGATCTCGAAACGGCGGATGTATGCGTGAATGAGCTCTGTGAAAATTATCTCGGCAATTATATGTATATGACCCGCAGCACATTTGAGAAGAATTTTGACGGTTATATGAAAAACGGCAAACTGATCAATCTGAAGGCGGACGCGGATGAGGAAGCCTACAAGGATATGCTCAAATCGCAGCCGAAGGTGATGAACGTGCTTTCATCGCAGGATGTGGAAGTTCAGTTTGAGGATGCATTCCTGCTGATCAATGTGGTGGTCTATATCATCATTGTGATGTCGGCGGCACTTGCTTTTGTCGTCTTGTTTACATTGTCTTCAATCAATGTTTCCGAGCGCACCCGTGAAATCGCAACCATCAAGGTGCTCGGTTTCTTTGACGGGGAAGTGCATACATATATCGACAGAGAGACGCTGATCCTGACCTGCATCGGCATTCTGATCGGGATTCCGCTCGGCTATGCGTTTGCACAGACACTGACAATCATTCTGAATCTGCCTTCGATGTATCTTGCCGTTTCGCTTCATCTGAAGTCCTATTTCATAGCTGCCGGCCTGTCTTTCGGCTTTGCATTATGCGTCAATGTGCTTTCCGACCGCTATCTTGATGTGATTGACCCCGTAACAGCGCTGAAAAGTGTTGAATAATACTTGCAAATCATCGTGATTATGAAAAAATATTAATTAATCTTAAATATAGGGAAAGTTCACCGTGATTGGTTTGGGTTTATCATATTGACAGATTAAACAGGGGATTATATGAAACGATTGATTGGTTTTGCTGCGGCGGCAGCCCTGATTGCCTTCGGGATTTACCGGGCAGTCTTTACGCTGAATCTGAAGCTGAATCTTGCGATTCTGGCGATCGGCGGCATTTTATTGTTTATCATGACATTCTTCACCGGTCCTGACTGGGAAGACCGTGCATGGTACAGCAAGATTCTCAGAGTTCTGGGAATTATTCTGACATGTGCAGTTCTTTCCGCATTGATCGGAACTGCATTGTTCATGATCAATCCGCTCGGCAATGATGAGGGGAAGCCGATTGCGGATTTTGACCGCAGAGTCAATATCTGGGGAAGTGTGATTCCCGGCAACGGTCTGGTCAACAAGGTTGATTATATGGAGGTTGATTCAGAGCCTCCCGTTCCGATTGCCCGCCTGAGATTTGAAAAAGCAATCACCGGAAGCGAATATAAAGATATTCTTTCAATTACCGATACCTATACATATACACACGGAATCCAGGGGGAATATGATTCCTGGCTCTTCAATGATGAACCGTTCGTGATTCCTTATATTGCTGAAGACAGTGAAAAAGCAGTCATCATCATTCCGGGCGGCGGCTATGCAATCCGCTCAAACGAAGGAAAAGATGATGAAGGCGCAGATATTGCAAAAACACTGAATGAGCACGGCATCAGTGCATTTGTGTTCTGGTACCGTGCAAACCCGTATCCGGCACCGATCGCAGAGATGGATCTGCAGCGTGCTGTCAGATGGGTCAGAGCACACGCTTCCGATTACGGATACAATCCTGATCAGATCACATTGCTCGGCTATGGAGCAGGCGGAAACCTTGCCTGTGATTATGTGAACACAACATGGGGCAGCTATATTCTTCCGGAAGGATATACACCCGATAATATCGACAATACATCCGAAGCAGTTGCGGGAGCTGCCATGATTTATCCGTTCATGAACTACCGCAACAATGTACCGCTGCTGTTTACACATTATGATTCCGAACGTGTCCGCAGTGTGACCGAGCGCGAGAAGCTGCTTGATGAAACAGATATCATCAAGCGTTTCAACTCGGTGAATGTCAGACAGTTTGTCAGCTACGGCACAAAGGACAAACTCATCAGTCCGCAGAGCGCGATGGATTATATTGACTATGCAAAGAGTCAGAACTGCGATATCACCGTCCACACAACCGACAGCGATCATTATTACGGACAGGATGAATATCTCGAAGCCTATCTTGCATGGCTGAACGGTTCGAAGGCTGAAAGCAATGAACAGAGCGGCGGCGGTGAATAAAAAAGATGCACTGTTTGTGCTGAACAATCTTCTGGAAATGCATCCGATGCGAAAGGATGCTTATTACGGAAGTCTCAGGACACTGGGACTGATCATCATTGACGACAGGCGGTTCTTTCATCTTCCGATTGACGCAGATGCGGAGTTAAGAACACTTCCTGCTGCTGATTTTGAAAGATGCGCAGCATTGCTGTGCATGCTGTTAAGGGAAGACCATTGGTTTGAGAATGCATTTGATGAGCGGTTGGTTGAGGGATGGCCGCAGAGAATTGTAAAAAGGATGATCGCTCTTTTGGAAGAGCAGAAAAATACGGAGCAATAAGAATGAGTGTTAAAGATTATTTTTCATTTGAATCCATCAGAGACAGAAACGGTGAGGTGATCTGCTATCACGTCACAATGATCGGCACGATTGAAGCAGACGGTATGGCCAGAATGCGCACCGATCTCGGTGAGTCGCAGGATAAGAAGATGGCATTCGGACGTCTGACAATCCGCGGACTTGACAAGAAGATTTCCGTTCTGACCAAAGAAACAGGCAGCCGTGTCTGGTATCACTCCTACAGCGAAGAGGACGGCTCCATCGACATCATCAGCTATACAGCCAGAGACTGGAGAGCCGATGAGGCTTACGGTTTCAATGAAGGAGATCGTGTTCTGATTGAGGGAAGAGCCTATATCCGTGATAATTCAGCCAACCCGGCAAGACTCCCTGAGCTCAGTGTCACAGCCACCGGAATGTTTATGCTCGGCAGAAGAAGACGCCAGAGCTTTAACAGCGGACTGATTCCTCAGAAATAAGAAGAAAACAAATGAGCGCACAACGCACCTATATTGCCATAGACCTCAAGTCGTTTTATGCGAGTGTGGAATGTCAGCAGAGAGGAATCGATCCTCTGACATCCAACCTTGTGGTCGCCGATACCAGCCGGACGGATAAGACAATCTGTCTGGCTGTTTCGCCTGCGCTGAAAGCTTATGGAATCGGCGGCAGATGCAGGCTTTACGAAGTTGTGCAGAAGGTGCGTGAGATCAACCGTGCAAGAAGGGAAGCGATCCGCTATGAACCGTTCAGAGGCGCTTCCATCAACAGTGAAGAGCTGAAAAACGATCCGTATCTTGAACTCAGTTACATTGCGGCAGTTCCCCGCATGGCGATGTATATCGAATACTCATCAAAGATCTACAGCGTCTATCTGCGCTACATTGCACCGGAAGACATTCATGTTTACTCCATTGATGAAGTATTCATGGATGTGACCGGCTATCTGAAAACATATAACTGCACCGCCCATGAGCTGGCAATCAGAATGATCAGAGAAGTACTCGCCTTAACCGGTATTACGGCGACAGCAGGAATCGGACCGAATCTCTATCTTGCCAAAGTTGCCATGGACATCGTTGCCAAAAAGATGCCGGCGGATGAAGACGGTGTGCGGATTGCGGAACTTGATGAGATGGATTACAGAAGATATCTCTGGACACATCGTCCGCTGAAAGATTTCTGGCGGGTAGGCAGAGGGATCGGCGCAAAGCTTGAAGCCAACGGCATGTATACGATGGGGGATGTCGCCAGATGCGCGATTGAAAACGAAGAACTTCTTTATAAGCTCTTTGGTGTCAATGCGGAGTTTCTCATCGATCATGCATTCGGATATGAAGACACGCTCATCTCAGAGATCAAAGATTATAAACCTTCTTCGAACTCAATCGGTTCCGGTCAGGTGCTGATGAGTCCGTATTCCAATGAAAAAGCAAAGATCATCGTCAGGGAAATGACGGATTCGCTTGTTCTGAGCCTGGTCGATCATCAGCTTGTCAGCGACACGTTTGTGCTGCATATCGGCTATGACAGAAGCGGACTTGATGATGATTATACCGGTGAAGTCAAAGCTGACTGGTACGGGCGCATGGCTCCGAAAGGTGCTCATGGCACTGCCCATCTGAACAGAAAGACTTCATCATCAAGAATGATTATCGATGCCGTATTGAAGCTCTATGAAAGAATCACCGATCCTTCACTGACGATACGACGCATCAATATCACCGCCTGCAATGTGCTTCCTGAAGATACTGCCGCCAAAATGGTTGAATTCTCTCAGATCTCTCTGTTTGACAATCATGAACGGGAAGAAAAGAAAAACGAGAAGCTGGAAGAAGATCTGAAAAAAGAACACAGCGTTCAGAAGGCAATTCTGACAATCCAGAAAAAATACGGCAAAAATGCAATTCTCAAAGGCGTCAGCCTGGAAGAAGGGGCAACCGGAAAAGAGAGAAATGAGCAGATCGGAGGACATAAAGCATGAGCGCCGCGTACGTGACAGCCGAAATGGAAGAGGCCGCAAAAGAAGCGGAACGACGCTATGGCGATATTCTGAATGTACCTCATCATGTATCAAAGAATCACCGTCCTGCCCCACGGACTTCAAGAGCCGCTCAGTTTTCTCCGTTTGCCGCACTCACCGGATATGATGCGGCAATTGCCGAAACGGCAAGACTGACCGAAACCAAACCGCAGCTTTCGGAAGAACAGAAACAGCAGCTTGACCGCACGGCACACGAAGCATTGAGTCATCATCAAAGGGTGCAGATCACTTATTTCAAAAGCGATGAGCTGAAGGAAGGCGGCAGTTTTGAAACAAAGGAAACAGCAATCAGAAGACTGGAAAACAGTTTTCTTGAAACCGAAGACAGACAGAAAATCATGCTTGAAGATATCATTGATCTGATACAGATCTGAAACAACAGGAGGAAACATGGAATTTGAACAGCTGATTGAGCAGCGCCGCAGCGTGCGCTCCTACAAAGATGAACCGATTGAAAGAGAACTGGTCGAAACAATTCTGAAGGAAGCTCAGAGTGCGCCGAGCTGGAAGAACTCACAGACCGCAAGAGTCTACGCAGTTATTGAAAAAGAAAAACTGGAAAAGGTCAGAAGCACACTTCCTTCATTCAATCAGAAGAGCTCTGCCGGTGCGTGTCTGCTGGTCACAACATTTGTCAGAAAAGTTTCCGGCCATACACAATCCGTTCCTGACAATGAGGGCGGCGATCTCTGGGGTGCGTATGATCTCGGTCTGCATGATGCCTATCTGATTCTCTCTGCGAAAAATCACGGACTCGACACACTCATCATGGGCTTAAGAGACAGCGAACAGCTGAGAGACATTCTCGCCATTTCCGAAGATGAAGAAATCATGTCAGTGATTGCTTTGGGACACGGGGAAGGGCAGCCTGCATTCAAAAACCGCAAAGCTCTGGAAGAAGTCGCTGTGATTGACTGAGAAAGCCTGATACTGCTGCAGATTATGGTGCGGCAGTATTTTTTTCTTTTTTTTTGAGGAGACTGAACCAATCTTTTGAATATTCTGATTGACAGGAGATTTAACTGATATGAAACAGAAAATCATCATAAAAATTGGAATGGTCGTTGTTCTTACAGCCGCATTGTTATGTGCAAACTACATTCTCTTCAGAGTTTATGTGAATGCAAAGCTTGATCTTACGGAAACCTATATCGCCGCCCATGACATCATGCCGCGCACTAAGATCGAAGAAGATGATCTCATCAAGGTCAGGATTTCTTCGAGATATCTTCAGAATCTTGCCGAGAATGACAAATCGAAGATCATCGGCAAGTATACCGAAATCCAGGGGATGATCCCGGCCGGCTCGCCGTTTTATGCAAGCATGCTGTATGACGAAGACGAACTTCCCGATCACGCAGCCTCGCAGCTAAAGGAAAACCAGGTATCATTTACGATGGGAGTGGATGTCGCTTCCTTAAGCGGTATGAGTGCCGGTCAGAGAGCTGATATTTTTGTGACAGTGAATCCGAGAAACGAAGCGCCGATCACCGGGTGTCTTTTAAGAAATGTCAGGATCATCGACATCCGCGATCATAAAGGCGTATCACTTTCCTCTTCCGAGAGCACCGGTGTTCCGTATCTTGCAGAACTGGCAGTCGCATCAAATCATCTGGAGCTTCTGAGCATGGCTAAGACAGCCGGAACGATGCAGCTGTATATGTCAGCCGATACATACAATACAGATCATGAAGCATATCTTGACGAAGCTTCACCGATCACCGCTTACCTGATTCAGCTGCTGCATCCGGAAACTTCAAAGCAATAACCTTCACAGTCACAAACTGAGGTTGGAAAAGGAAGTTGCAATGAGCTATGATAATAGCTGAAAGAAGGAACTAAACATGACAAGATCAGTAGAAAAAGACATTCATTGCACAACCTACACATACAATGTAAAAGACCTGAGCAAAGAGGAGATGCTCGGATATATCTCGATGATTCTCCATGACGATGACATCACCAGCCATGGCGTGATTCTGACCGAACCGGTTGAAAGCACCGACTGGCCGGGAGACACAAAACAGCTTCCGTTCGTACCGAGCCCGAAGGTGTTTGCCGAATATTACAAAGATGTCCCGATCACATGCGTCACGGCAGTCATGGAATACCATGGCGAAACCATGATGCTTGCCTACAAGCCCGAGCCGATGCTGTTAAGCATCATCCTGCCGCCGGAGTTCTCAGCTGATATTGAAGAGATTGAGCAGAATGTGATTCCGGATCAGATTGATCTGAATCCCGGCGCAAACATCGGCGAATAATCAACCGAGGTCCCTGCATAAAAATGCAGGGCCTGTTTTTTGAGAATGAAAAAGCCTGATCTGAAAGGCTGTTTCTGCTGTATGCACAAATCATTGATATTGTGGATCAACAGGCAATAATCTATAATATTTGCGTTCTTTCAGAACCGATATTGCCCTGTATCAGGAGTAAAAAGCACTGATGCAGGCAGTCAAAAACGGAGATAGTTCAGATGAAAGATTATACGAGATTAATTTTTGAAACAGATTGCAGCAAAGAAGAGTTTGATGCGTTTGCGGAAAACCATCCCAACGGCTCATTATTACAGGAATCAAGATGGGCAGAAGTGAAATCAAACTGGGACAGCTGCAGAGTTGTATTGAGAAGTGAAAATGAAATTGTGGCTGCTGCCCAGATTCTCATCCGCAGAATCGGCCTCGGCTTCAGTCTCTTTTATATTCCAAGAGGACCGTTACTCGACTGGTCCGATGAAAAACTTTGTGCAGTCTTCTTTGAGAGACTGAAGAAGTTCGGTCATGAGAGAAAAGCTGCTTTTATCAAAATCGATCCGCTTGTCATCGATTCAAGAGTGAGTGCAGACGGTGAAACAGAAAGCGATCTTGGCAATGAGGCGATTGAAATCCTGAAGAATTACGGCTGGATTCATCATGGCAAAACGATGCGGTTTGAAGATACCGTGCAGCCGCGCAGCCAGGCGGTTGTGTATCTCGGAACAAACCGAAAGAAAGATAAGAAACTGAAATATTATCTGAATCATGCGAAGAAAAAGGGCGTTCAGGTCATGCGGATGAAAGCGGATGGCGCCGAGCTGTTTGCAAAGCTGGAAGAAAAAACAGCTGACCGCAAAAACATCGCACTTCGCTCACAGGAATATTTCGAACATATGATGAAGGTGTATGGAGAAGATGCAAATATCTCCATTGCATATATCAACATCGATGATTCACTGAAAAATGAAAATGAGAGACTTGTCTCATTAAACACCCAGCTTGAAAATCCGCAGTATAAGGAAGCGAAAAAGGCGGAAATCAGAGAGCAGATTGCAAGTGTTGAAAAATCGGTCGGTGTACTTGAGCAGATGAAGGAAAAGTATGGAAATACGGCATATATTTCCGGCGCTCTGATCATCCGCTCGGGACGTTATTCAGAACTGCTTTATGCTGGTATGGATGAAGAACTGGGAATCTACAGATCGAATAATTCATTCCAGGATGCAATTGACTGGGCTGAAGAAAACGGCTGTAAATACTGCAACCTCGGCGGCGTGGAAGGAACACTTGATGACAGCCTTGCCGGATACAAAAAACTCTACGGTCCGGATTTTGAATCATATATCGGAGAATTTGACCTTCCGGTCTATGCGCCGGTTTACTACGCAGTTTCCCGCTTGATTCCTGCAGTCAGGAAATTCCATACGGTTCTTGCAAAAAGGAGTAAGCAGTAAATGGTATTGCAGACGGTACTTTCTGAAAAACATTCAAATCAGTATACAGATTCCGGTATTGCCGGATCTGTGAAAAATGAAAGGCCGGTGCGTATATGAAGAAGTCCCGGGGAGGGCAGCTGAAACGCAGCGGAAAAACAATTTTGCGGAATATTTCTGTCTACTATCTGATTCTTCTGTATTGGGAAATTCTGCTTTACATACAGATTCATTCATCGACAGACGGCGTTGGTATCTGGAATTTTCTGTTCATCATTCCGATTGCTGTTTTTATTGCGTCTTTGACGGCGTGGATGTCAAAACACGAGAAGATCAATGTTGTACTTGAAACGGTGCTGCTTTTTGCAGTGTCTTTCTTTTATATTGCCGAACTGATTTATTTCAAAAGCTTCGGTTCACTGTTTTCGGCATCGATGATCGGAATGGGAACAGATGCGCTGAATGATTTCTGGTGGAATGTCAGTGTGACGATCCGGGAAAACATCCTGAGCATTGTGATGATTGAACTGCCGGTGGTTATAAGGATGCTGACAGTGCTGAAGAACGGTCTCAATCATTATGAACCGCTTTTGCATCCGTTTATACTGGCTGGCTCACTTGCGGTATGGGGATTGATCGTGGTTGCACTTCCGCTGGCCGGGACACAGGATTATACGGTTTACGGGGCATATCACAGCAGATATATCGATACCGACAGCGCATCTGTCAGACTCGGTGCACTGCCGAATTTTCTTGTGGAACTGAAAGGCTCGCTTTTCGGTATCAGTGCAGACAGTACTTTGCTTGATGCAGCAGAAAGCAGACAGTATAAGGAAGCACCGAAAGCAGATGAAAGTGTGTTATACAACGAGTATCCGGGTCTTGATTTCGGGGATCTCAGAAAATTCAGCAGCGATGAAAAGATCGATGAATTATGTCAGTATCTGAATTCAGAATCGCCGACTTTGCAGAATGAATATACCGGTCTTTTTGAAGGATATAATCTGATCTATATCTGCGCAGAATCCTTCTCTTCGATGGCAATCGATGAGAAGGTGACTCCGACTTTATACAAAATGGCCAGTAACGGCATTGTCCTGAATCGCTTCTACAATTCTTTCCCCAATACAACAACAAACGGTGAGTATGCATTCCTGAGCGGACTCTGGCCGGATGTTGCCAGACAGAATACAAACAAAGGTGTCATCAGCGGCACTATGGGACAGTCAATCGAGAAGGATATGTCGGTTACTCTCGGCAATGTGTTTGCGCAGAGTGAAAACATTTCAGCCAGAGCCTATCACAATTATCTCGGCTATTATTACGGCCGGGAAGAGACACTGCCCAATATGGGCTTCACATGCAAGTTCATGAATGACGGAATGACCTTTACGACTTCATGGCCCTCATCAGATCTTGAGATGATGGAGCAGTCTGTCGATGATTATATCAATAAAGAAAGATTTGTTACGTATTACATGACTTTTTCGGGACATGGCAACTATACGGTATCCAATCCGATTGTCTACAGCAATTACGATACAGTTTCTGAAATGCTGGATGAAGAGACTCCCGTCAATGCAGTCGGCTATCTTGCGGCAAACTATGAACTTGAAAAAGCGATGGAATATCTGCTGCAGAGACTTGAAGAAGCAGATCAGCTTGAAAAGACAGTGATTGTTCTTGCGGGTGATCATTATCCGTACTATCTGAGCGATGAATCCTATGAAGCACTCAGGGGTGAAGAACCTGATGAAGACTTTGAAAGCTACAGATCAACCTGCATTATTTACAACGCCGGGCTGAAAGAGCCGGTCATGGTTGATACACCCTGCTGCAATGTCGATATCCTTCCGACCGTTTTCAATCTGTTCAATGTTCAGTATGATTCAAGACTGTATGCCGGAACGGATGTTTTCGGAGACGGTATCCATGCGGCGCAGCTGTACAATCAGTCATTTGTAACGGAATATATCAAATACAATTTCCCGGAAGGTGAAATGATTCTTCTGCCTGAAGCAGAGCAGCGTTCCGAAGAATTCCTTGAGAAGCATTTCAGCGATACGCTGGCGGCTGTCAAAAGCAGATATGCAATGTCAATTGCAGTGGAGGAAACCGACTTCTACCGCTTCCTCTTCGATCATTACAGCATCCATGAAAGAAGTGAACTTGATTCAAAAAAAGCTCAGGAAGCAGAAGCCTGAGTCTGAATTAAAGGATCTGATTCAGCAAGTTACAAAAATCCCTGCAGCCTGCGGGGATTTTTCATGATCTGTGTGAAAGAAGGAAATCAGATATTCATAACTGCAGTAAAACAAAAAAACCGGCCGAATGACCGGTTTTGCATGGGGCGACTAGTGGGACTCGAACCCACGAGTGCTGGAGCCACAATCCAGTGTGTTGACCAACTTCACCATAGCCGCCATGTGCTAGTAGATAATAGCACAAAGGAAAAATGAAAACAACAGCAAAAAATCTTTTTTCGCAGGATGACGCATTTGCAAGTATATAATAAATCGCATGGGAAAAGTTATTGAGGTTACTGCTGCCGGAAAAAGAAGGCAGGTGTTTATTGAATACAAGCGAATCAAAAATCTCTGGATGAGAATGGGCGAAAACGGATCGCTGAAAATCAGCTGCGCAAGATCCGTCAGCGATGCGCAGATCCGTGAATTCATTGCAAGCCGTGAAAAATGGATTTTCAAAGCGGAAGCCAGTACCGAAAAGAAAGAAGAAAGCTGCTCATACGGCTCAGGAAATGAAGATGCGATGTGGCTGGGCAGAAGGCTTCCGGTTTCGTGTGTGAAGTCGGCACGTGATTACATGAGTGTTGATGAGAACGGGATTGTCTATCATCTGAGGGAAGATACTGATGAAAACAGGATGGCTCTTTTTTACCGTGAGGCATCAAAGCAGCTTCTCTATATGATCAAAGAAAGAAGGGGAGACCTTGATTCTATGATCTGTCAGACATACGGAAAACCGCTGCCGCGCCTTACTCTGAAGTACATGACAAGCAGATGGGGCAGCTGCACGCCGGCCAAAGCACACATTTCCATTTCTGTCAGACTGATTCATTTCAGTCCGGTTTGTCTTGATTATGTGCTGCTTCATGAATATGTTCATATGCTGGAGGCAAATCATTCAAAAAGATTCTGGGCATATGTGGCATCCTATATGCCGAACTACAAAGAAGCCGAGAAAATGCTGAAATCATGAAAGATGTTTCATAATTTTGACAGAGTTTTCATAAATATCACAGGATGTTCAAAGAAATTCTATTGAAGATTTAAGCGTTTTCGATAAAATGTACTTAGGTAAGATTTCAATCTTCCATAAAGACGGAGACTTCATAATATGCTTGTTCTGAATGGATTTTTAATTGTATCTCAAAAAGAAATGAACACGGAGGATCGCGGTCTTTTAGGCAGGGTTGATAACAAATCCGAAAATGTTTTTTAGATGGATATTTCATGTCCATCTTTTTTGGTCAAAAAAACTTCATTATCTGATTATCAGTAGGAGGAAAACAGTATGGATCAGACAAATCAGGAATTCTTTGATGCAGCAGCAAGCGGCGATTTTGCAAAAGTTTGTGCGCAGGTGGCAAAGGGTGCCGACGTCAATGTCGCCAGCGGTGACGGCAGGACGGCTCTGATGAGAAGTGCAAAGCGCGGTTATGTAGATATCGTCAGATATCTGCTCGACAACGGCGCAGATGCACGCAAGCGCGACAGAAACAACAAGACAGCACTCATGGGTGCCGCAAAAAAAGGACATGTTGAAATCTGCAGAATGCTCGTTCATGCAGGTGCCGATGTCAATTCACACGATAATAAGGGAAGAACAGCTCTGATGAGAGCAGCACTTCTCGGTGAAAAGGAAGTTGTTGAGTATCTTGTTTCCAAAGGCGCAGATGTCAACGCTGTCGACGAACAGGGAAGAACAGCACTGATGGAGGCAGTCAACGGATACAAGACAGATATTATTGAATATCTTCTTGCGAACGGCGCAAATATCAATGCAGTCGACCACAAAGGATGCACAGCTCTGATGAGAGCGGCATATATCGGCTATCCGAGCCTTGTCAATCTTCTTCTCGACAACGGCGCAGACAAGCAGGTCAAGGATAATAATGCCAACATGGCAATCCATTATGTCCGTAAGGAATGCTTGGCGGATCTTAAGGATATTCTCAAATAATTCAGGGAGAGTAAGAAAGCAATATGAAAGATTATCTGGCAAATGAAGTAAGAAATGTCGTTGTACTGGGTCACTCCGGTGCCGGCAAAAGTACAGTCATCGAAGCATGCATGTACAAAAACAAGCAGATCGATAAGTTCGGAAAGAACAATGACGGAACAACTTTCCTGAACTTTGATCCGGAAGAAGGCAAGAGAGGCCTCTCCGTTTACTGCCACCTGGCACCGGTTGAATGGAAGAACAAGAAGATCAACTTCATCGATACTCCGGGTTACATGGACTACGAAGGTGAAGAAGCAACAGGTATCGCTGTCGGTGACAACGCACTGATCATTGTCAACGGCAAGGAAGGCATCGAAGCCGGTACCGAAAGAGCATGGAAGGAAGCTGCTGCAAAGAAAAAGCTGCCGACCATCTTCTTCATCAACAAGATCGATGACGAACATGCACATTACGATCAGGTTTACGAAGCACTCCGCGCCAAGTTCGGCAAGAGCGTATTCCTGTTCGAAATGCCGATCATTGAAGGCGGCAAGACTGTCGGTTCAGTCAACATCCTGAGAAAGAAGGCTTGGTATTATGCCAACCCGAAGCAGCCGCAGGAAGTTCCTGCCGACATGGCTGATGCGGTTGAAGAACACTATGCAGAAATCGCTGAAGCAATCGCGATGGGCGATGATGAACTCATGGAAAAATTCTTCGAAGGTGAAGAATTCGATGAACATGAAATCGCAAAGGGACTCAGAATCGGCGTCAGAGCCGGTGACATCCGCCCTGTCTATTGCGGAAGCGCAATCAGCCAGACAGGTATTGAGAGACTGATGGATCTCATTACTGAATACTTCCCGAGCTATGCTGAAAAGGGTACAGTAAACGCCCTCGATGCGAAGGACGCTCCTGTTCCCATGGAAACAAACGAGAACGAAGCTCTCTCCGCATTCGTCTTCAAGACAGTTGTCGACCCGTTCGTCGGAAAGATTTCCTATCTGAAGGTCATGTCCGGTGTTCTCAACAGCGACAGCCAGGTATACAACTCCAAGAAGGACACAACCGAAAAGATCGCTCAGATCTTCGTTATCAACGGCAAGTTCCAGATCGGTGTCGGCAAACTGTTCACAGGTGACATCGGTGCAGTCGTCAAGCTCTCATCCACTGATACAAATGACACACTCTGCACAAAGGCAAAGCCTGTACATTATGCAACAATCGATTATCCGGAGCCGATGCTCGGATATGCAATCAAGCCGAAGACAAAGGCAGACGAAGACAAGCTCTCCGTCGGTATCCGCAACCTGATGCAGGAAGACGGCACAATCCGTCTGGTCAACAATGCTGAAACACATCAGCAGGTTCTGTACGGACTCGGCGACCAGCACATCGACCTCATCATCTCCAAGCTCAAGTCGAAGTACAAGGTTGAAGTTGAAACAGAAACTCCGATCGTTCAGTACCGTGAAACAATCCGCGGCAAGGCTGAAGCTCAGGGTAAATACAAGAAGCAGAACGGCGGCGCCGGTCAGTATGGTGACGTCTGGGTACGTTTCGAACCGTGTGACAGCGACGACATGATCTTCGCAGAAGAAGTATTCGGCGGTGCCGTACCGAAGCAGTACTTCCCTCCGACAGAACAGGGTCTGCGTGACTGCATGAACAAGGGCCCTCTGGCCGGATACAAGGTTGTCGGCGTCAAGGCTACACTGTTCGACGGTTCCTACCATCCTGTAGACTCCAAGGAAGTTGCCTTCAAGGAAGCCGCAAGACTTGCTTACAACAAGGCAATGCCCAATGCCAAGCCTGCACTGCTTGAGCCGATCGGCAAAGTCACAGTCATCGCTCCGGAAGAATATACCGGAACACTGATGGGCGATATCACAAAGAGACGCGGTCTCATCATGGATATGGCTGTCAACGATGAAGGCGACCAGGTCATCAACGCTGAAGTACCTGTAGCAGAAATGCTGACATATGCAAACGAACTCCGTGCAATGACACAGGGCAGAGGCAGATATGTCATGGCATTCGACAGATACCAGACTGCACCGAAGGAAGTTGCAGACAAGGTTATCGCCGAAGCAAAGGCAAGACAGGCTGAATAAGCTGACTGAAATCTGAATTTTGTAACAGGAGCTGGCCGTCAGGCAGCTCCTGTTATTGCATTTGTGAAGAAGCTAAGATAAAATAATGGAGCACTCAGCAAATGCCCGCGTGATGGAATTGGTAGACGTAGGAGACTCAAAATCTCCCGGTGGCGACACCGTGTCGGTTCGAGTCCGACCGCGGGCACCATTTATGAAGAGGAAGACAGATCATTGAAGATGTCTTCCTTTTTTGCTATATAATGCTTTCGTATTCATGGGAGGTTCAGTCATGACTTATCTGATCGATCGGAAAAACGGCAACCGTGTCTACAGACAGGAAAACAGCGGAGTCTGTATGCTTGATGCATTTTCAAATCAATGGGTGCATTCAGAGCTTGCAGATTCATGTACGCAAATCAGCGAGGCTGAAGCACGCATGTATGAAAAAGCTCTTCAGATTGCTTATAAAGCTCATAAAGGACAGAAGGACAAGGCAGGTGCCGATTACATCAATCATCCGGTGACGGTTTCCTCATTTGCACAAGGCAATATGGTTTCCGTGATTGCGGCATTGCTTCATGATGTGATTGAAGATACGCCGGTGACACTTGATGACTTAAGGGCGGAAGGATTTGACGAAAAGGTGATCGGATGCGTGGACGCATTGACACATCGCGAAGAAGAAGCGCGCAGTGCTTATATTGAGCGGATTGCCGCAAACCGTGATGCGATCTATGTCAAACTGGCGGATCTGAGACATAACAGCGATCTTGGAAGACTTGAACATATCACCCAGAAAGATCTTTACCGACTTGAAAAATATAAACGTGAAGCAGAATACCTCAGAGGGATTCTTGAAAAGGAGAATGCATGAAACTGCCGGCAGTCAGAGTGAATGAACAGGGAAGACCGTTTCTTGAAAACGGCCAGATGTGGATGTACCGCAACAATCTCATCCTGCATGATGAGAATGTGAAAGACGGCGATATCGTCAGAATTGAAAGTGAGGACGGGAAGTTCATCGCTTCCGGCTTCTATTCGGATTGTTCGCATATTGCCGTAAGGATTCTCAGCCGCAATGAACATGATGTCTTTGACAGAGCTTTCTTTGAAAAGCGGATTCAGGCAGCCTTTGATTTCAGAAAGGCAACCAATTACGACAATCTGAGAAGCTGCCGCATGATTTACAGCGAGGCAGATCTGCTGCCGGGATTCATTGCCGATCTTTATCAGGATATTCTTGTGACGCAGGTCAGCTGTTCAGGGATGGAACAGCGCAAACAGATGATTTATGACATCATCAGAAATGTACTTGGTGCAGAAGGAATCGAGATCCACGGGATTTATGAAAGAAATGATATTGCGGCAAGGGCAAAGGAAGGTCTTGAACAATACAAAGGCTTTTACGGAAAGAGTGAGAGCTCGCCTCAGGCTGTGATCAATGAAAACGGTCTTCTGCTGAATGTGGATATTGAAAACGGTCAGAAGACAGGATATTTCCTCGATCAGAAATCAAACCGCATGCTCATACGCCGTTATGCAAAAGGCATGAAGGTTCTTGACTGCTTTACCCATACGGGCGGATTTGCACTGAATGCGGCACTTGGGAATGCAGAACATGTTTCGGCAGTCGATGTTTCGAAGACTGCACTTGATCAGGCTTATGCAAATGCCTGCCTCAATCATCTTGAAGACAGGATGGAATTCATCCAGGCTGATGTATTTGAATATCTGGATGAGATTCAGGAAGGTCAGTTTGATCTCATCATTCTTGATCCGCCTGCCTTCACCAAATCCAGAAAAACTGTCTTCAAGGCATATAACGGCTACAAGCGCATCAACAAGCGGGCAATGGAAGTTCTTAAAAACGGAGGGTATCTTGCGACATGTTCCTGCTCAAGATATATGGAAACATCTCTGTTTGAACAGATGCTTAAGGAAGCGGCTCTCGAAGCAGGTGTTCTGCTGAAACAGGTCAGCGTGACCCAGCAGAACAGCGACCATCCGGTTTTATGGCAGAATGACGAAACTTCATATCTGAAATTCTATATTTTCCAGATTTTGAATGCATGTTGAAAAACATTCGGCAAAACCGTGCTTTTTGAAACGAGTATGCTATAATGTGACGAACCGCAGGGTAGAAAGAAGGATACAACGATGTACAAGGTCAAAACACTGAATAACATATCTGATTCCTGTAAGGATGTACTCACTTCGGCAGACTATATTGTCGGCGATGATGTGCAGCGTCCGGATGCCATTTTTGTCAGAGCGAGTGACATGCATGGATATCCGTTCAATAAAGAACTCAAATGCATCGGCAGAGCCGGTATCGGCGTCAATACAATTCCCCTTGATGAATGCAGCGAAAAGGGCATCGTGGTGTTCAACACACCCGGCGGAAATGCCAACGGCGTCAAGGAACTCTTCCTGTTTGCCATGTCAATGGCAGGCCGTGATATCTTCAATGCGATGAAATGGGTCTATACATATGATGATTCCGAAGGCCCGGTTGAAGCACGCATGGAGAAAATCAAGAAGCAGTTTGCAGGCCCCGAATATGCCGGCAAGACACTCGGTGTCATCGGTACCGGAAATGTCGGTTCTGCAGTTGCCAATATTGCCCTGTCACTGGGAATGAAAGTCTACGGATATGACCCTTATCTGTCCGTTGATGCCGCATGGCGCATCAGCCGTCATGTCTTCCGTGTCAGCAGCCTGGATGATCTTCTGAAATACAGTGATTTCATTACCCTGCATGTTCCGCTGAAGGGTGATACCCGTCATCTGATCAACAGGGAAGCAATCGCCAAAATGAAAAACGGCGTCAGAATCATCAACTATGCACGTGATGCGGTTGTTGATGAAGATGCGATCATTGAAGGTCTTGAATCCGGCAAAGTCGCAAAGTTTGTTTCCGACTTCCCGACAAGAAGACTGATCAATACAGAAAATGTTGTCCTGACACCGCATCTTGGCGGAACAACATATGAGTCCGAAGCCAACTGCGCAAGAATGGCAGCGATGGAAATCGATGATTATCTGCGCTACGGAAACATCAAGAATTCAGTCAATATGCCGACCGTGATTCTCGAACGCAGCGGCAAGGCCAGAATCTGTCTGATTCACAAGAACCTGCCCGGTGTGCTGGCGGCGATTACCGCGGTGCTTTCGGAAGACGGGATCAACATTGAAAACATGACAAACAAATCTCTCGGCGATTATGCCTACTCGCTGTTTGATGTCAACTCTGAAGTTGATGAACACAACATCCGTGAGCTCAATGAAGTCAAGGGAATGGTCAGAGTCAGAATCATCAAGTGGGATGAATAAGGAGAGGGAATATGGAGCTTTATTTTAAGATCGGCAGCCGTACAGAAACACTGGATATCGAAGATTCAATGGTTCTGGATGTCCTGATGCCTGATGATCTTCCCGAAGGACTTGATCAAGCAAAGCTTGTGAAAGATGCTCTGCATGAGCCTGTCGGTACAGGAAAACTGAAAGATATCGTGAAACCCGGCGAAACCATCGCAATCATCACCAGCGACATCACAAGACCCTGTCCGACCTACAGCATCATGCCTTCATTGCTCGATGAATTATATGAAGCAGGTATCCGCAAAGAGGATATCACACTGTTCTTTGCCCTCGGTTCCCACCGTAAGCAGACAGAAGAAGAAAAGAAACATCTTGCCGGAGAGAGGGCATATGCTGAAATCAGATGCCTGGATTCCGATCCCGACGATGTCGTGCATGTTGGCACAACTTCCAGAGGGACGCCGGTTGATTTTGACCGCCGCGTCATGGAAGCTGACCGCAGGATTTGTCTCGGCAATGTGGAATATCATTACTTTGCCGGCTATTCAGGCGGTGCCAAGGCAATGATGCCTGGTGTTTCGACAAGAGATGCCATTCAGTACAATCACCGTCATATGGTGAAACCGGAATCCTGCGCCGGCAGACTGGAAGGAAATCCGGTGCGTGAAGATATTGAAGAAGCCGGTGAAATGGGAAAGATCGACTTCATTGTCAATGTTGTCCTGAATACTAAGAAGGAAATTGTCTATGCAGTCAGCGGCGATGTGACAGCTGCTCACCGCAAAGCATGCGCATTCCTGGATCGCTTCTATATGCGACCGATTCGTCAGAAAGCAGATATCGTCATTGTCAGCCAGGGCGGCAAGCCGAAGGATCTCAACCTCTATCAGACCCAGAAGGCACTCGACAATGCCAAGCATGCGGTCAAAGACGGCGGGGCTGTCATTCTGATCGGTTCATGCGCGGAAGGATTCGGCGAAAGTCATTTCACGGAGTGGATGACGACCTATACGAATCCGCATGACATGGTTGAAGAAATTCAGCGTCACTTCATCCTTGGTGCCCATAAGGCTGCTGCGATTGCAATGGTCAGAGAAAAGGCAGATATCTATCTTGTTTCCGATATGGATCCTTCGGTTGTTGAAAAGACAATTCTGAAGCCTGCAGGAAACCTGAAGGAAGCCTTTGAAGCAGCTGCTGCAGGCAGAACAAATCCGACCGTGATTGCAATGCCGTACGGCGGCAGCACACTTCCGAAGCTGATTGAAAAATAAAGGAAAAGAAACTTCCGGAGAAATCCGGTTTTCTTTTCGGGCAGGATGTGAAATGATACATATGTGAGGAAAAATTATGACAGAAGTCAGTATTATTATTCCGGTTTATAACGCTGAAAAAGCAATCGGACGATGCATTGACAGTATTCTTACGCAGGAATTCACGGATTTTGAACTGATCCTGATCAATGACGGTTCAAAGGACGGCAGTGCGGCAATCCTTGATGAATATGCCGCAAAGGATCCCAGAATCCAGGTGATCCACAAAGAAAATTCAGGTGTTTCCGCCACCCGCAATCTCGGTCTTGAAAAGGCAAAAGGAAAATATATCCAGTTCCTGGATGCCGATGACTGGATGACAAGCGATTCAACCAAGCTGCTTTACAGAGCAATGAAAGAAGATGAGTGCGATCTTGTTGTGGCAGGCTTTTACCGCGTTGTGGGAGACAGGGTTGCCCGCAAGAGTTCAATTGACGCCGACAAGCTGCTGAGCCTCAGGGAATACAGCGAATATATGATGGAGAACCCGGCGGATTATTATTACGGCGTTCTCTGGAACAAACTCTACAGAGCGGATATCATCCGTGAACATCAGATCCGCATGGATGAAAAACTCAGCTTCTGCGAAGATTTTGTATTCAATCTTGATTATCTTCTGCACGTCAATAAGATCCGCACGCTCAACGTGCCGGTGTACTATTATGTGAAAACCGAAGGCGGACTTGTTTCAAAGAATCTGAATCCTGTCCGTCTGATTCAGATGAAGCTGAGTGTCTTTACCTATTACAGCAGATTCTTCAAAGATGTCCTCAATGAAGAACAATACAAGGCTGAGCGGGCAAATATTGCCGGCTTCCTGATCGCTGCCGCAAGCGATGACATGGTTGTGCCGATGATGCCGGGAACCCGTAAACTCGGAGAAGAGACAGTTCAGGTATCGTATGAACATGGCGAAGAGTCACCGTTAATGATGTCGTATTATCAGCGCAAGCTGTTTGAGCGCTATATCAGCACGGTCGGAATCAAATATGATCTGAGCCTCAGGGATATGTGGATCATCTGTGCCATTCACTTTGCCCGGCATATCCACTTCACCAATGAGATTTCAGACTTCATCGGTTTCAACCAGTTCACCGTGCTGGCTTCCATTGAAAAGCTTGAAATGAAGAATGTCATTACTCAGACCTATCTGCCTGACAGACAGCTGCCGGTATTCAAGGTGGTCAGGGAAGATCTGTTAAAGGATCTTGATCAGGCATGCGAAGACCTTCTGTCCGTATTGACAAAGGGTATGAGTGACGAAGAAAAGTCACAGTTTGATCAGTTGATCCGCAAAGCCGACCGGAATATCCGGGAGATGCTGAAAGTTGAATAACATGCGCCGCAAAGGAAAACTTTGCGGTTTTTTTAAGGAGAGACTGACCTTTTGAACAATATATATGTCAGAGGCCAAAGAGCCTGGAGGTTAGTTATGACAGATTTAAATGAAATCTGCGTCAGCGGAACTCTGACGCGCGATCCTGTTCTGAAAAGAACGAAATCAGATCAGGACATGTGCAATTTTCAGCTGGCTGTCAGCCGCCCGGAGCCAAGCAGAGCACACGATTATCTCGATGTTGTCTTCTGGGGTGAAAAAGCTGCAGCATTTGCAAAGGGTTATTCAGCCGGCGAAAGGCTGATGATCAAAGGCAGACTCAAAAAATCCGAATACATCGGTACGGACGGCAGAAAGCGTGTCATGACGCAGATCGTCGCCGAGTATGCCCATCCCTGTGATTCGCCCGGTATGATCAGCTCCGAACTTCTTTCACAGGAAGCTATGACAGCGGAGAGCATGGCATGAAGAATGCGGCAGCGCTGTTCATGGCGCTTTCGATGCTGTTTCTGCCCGAATCAGAAAGACACCATTCTTCCGAATACACCATACTTGAGATCACACTTGAAGCAGATGAGGAATGCGATCTTTGTGAAACAGAGATTTCTGTCCACGATCTGAAAGAAGGGACTGTGACTTTGTTTCCGGTGAATGAGAAAACTGCAGAAATTGAACTGAAGAAGGGAAATGAATATCTGATCCATGCAGAAAACATTCCGGATGGGTGGATTGTGAACGAAGAAATCCTGATCACAAAGCAGCAATCCCGTACCGATTCAAAGCGAACCCTCACCATTCATCCCTTTGAAGTCCGCATCTTCCAATATGTCCGTGAAACAAAATTATTTGCGGAAGGCGGCGTGCTTGAACTGAAAGATGAGAGCGATGAAGTGCTTGTTGAATTTGTACCGGATGAAGAAGGCTTTGTCAGAAATGAAGAAGATGAGCTGTTTGCCTTTCCTTCTTCGCGTTCCCTGATTCTTTCACAGAAAGAACCTGTCGAAGGATTTGAAGAAGGTGCGGATCTGTTGATCACGTTTCCTGATGTCATGAAAGAAGAGGACGGTCCGTTTGAAATCGAATACTATCTAGATGAAGCGGGCAGTATTGATGATGTCACAGAACCGGAAGGACCTGTTCCGTATTATGAATTCTGGCATATTCTGCCACGGGAACCGGAAGAACCTCTCATCACGGAAGAACTGACCGAAGAGGAAGAGACGGAAGCCGAAGTGCTGAGCGTGAGCGAAGAGGAAAGCGGACCGGTGCTTACTTCCTTTGTGATTCCTGAAATCTATCTGCCCGCCGAAGAAAAGAAACCGTCCGCCAAAATTGAAACGAAGGTTCAGAAATGCGGCTTTATCGTGCGGCTTGTCAACGAGGAAGGAAACTATGTCTCAGGTGCTCTGATTTCTGTATTTGATGTGAGCGGAAATATTGTTGACTCATGGCGGACCGGCAATGAAGATCATCTTGTTCAGAATGAAAAAATCAAAGCAGATCAGACCTACAGGATTCATTTATCCGAGGCGGCAGAAGGATATGCGGCGGCAGTTCCCGATATCGAACATACGGCAGTCAGCCGCACGGATCAGAATTATCCTCTGATTGAGCTGTCCGACCGATTGAAGAAACAGAGTGCACAGGCGGCCGGACAGCCGGCCGAAGAAAAGAAAGAACCGGAAAAGAAAAAAGTGAATATTCCCCTGATTGTGTCAATCGGAGCAGGTGTGGGTCTGCTTGCAGTCGGAGGCGGGATTCTGTTTCTGAAACTCAGACATTAATGAAAATGTTTTCACACATTGAAAGAATTCACATTTCGCGGTTGACTTGCGAAAAACCGATGGTATGATTGTATCAATCAAAAAGGCAGAGACGGGAAAGAGTAGTCAGATCCATATGCTGAAAAGAGAGCTTCCGGGCGGTGAAAAGGAAGCAGTACATGCCTGATGAACCACATCCCCGAGCCGCACTTCCGAACAGTTTTTCAGTAGGGAGTGACGTGAGTGCACGTTAAAGCACAGAAGTATGTCAGTACTTCATGAGGCTGTTCTTCGCGAGGAGACGGTGAAATCGGGTGGAACCACGTTCAGGACGTCCCTTTATGAGGGCGTCCTTTTGTTTAAGGAGGCAATGATATGACACAGATTCAGATCCCTTCGGGAATGCGGGATATACTGAGCGATGAATGCATGATCAAAGACAGGCTGAAGAGTAAAATCATGGCGGTCTATGAATCATACGGATACCGGCAGATCGAAACACCTCTGATTGAATTCTATTCAACTTATCAGAATACATTTACGGCTCTGAAGGAAGAAACATTATACAAATTCGTCGATGAAAGCGGACAGCTTCTCGCACTCCGTACGGATATGACACTTCCGATCGCAAGAGTAACAGCAGGCAAATATGCCTCTGACAATCTGCCTTTGAGATTCTGCTACTGTTCCAATGTCTACAAGGTGAGACAGAGCTTTGCCGGCAAACGCAATGAAGTGACCGATTGCGGCGTGGAACTGATCGGACTGGATGATAGCAGCGATGTGGAAGTACTCTCCTGCGCGCTGGATGTCATGGCTGCCCTGGGCGCTGAAAAGTATACTCTTGAAATCGGCAGTTCGGAATTATTCAGACTGGCCTGCGAAAAAAGTGGCATTGATACTGAGAAGGCGGCTGTGCTGGCAGATCTGATTGACCGCAAGGAAATCCCGGCACTGAAGGAGTATCTCAAAACACTGTCCTTAAGCAGTGAGGCTGGCCGCTTCTTCAATGCACTTCCGCTGTTAGGCGGGAAAGAGGCGCTTGAAAATGCGATGAAGCTCTGCTTTGATGAAGAGCTCAGAGAAGAAATCAGCCATATGATTACACTCAGGGATATCCTTTCAGAACTTGGCTATGGAGATCATGTGACATTTGATCTTGGCAAGGTGCCTCATCTTGAATACTATACAGGCATTATCTTTGAAGGCTATGCCGAAGGAATCGGTACAAGCGTGCTCTCCGGCGGCAGATATGATACGCTGCTTTCCAAACTCGGCAGGGATCTGCCGGCGATCGGTTTCGGGGTCAAACTGGATTATCTGCTTGATATCATGTCTTCTGAAAAGTCAGAAATCACAAAGCTTTATTATCCGAAGGATCAGATTGCATCAGCGATGAAAAAGGCACGTGAATTAAGAAAAACGGAACCTGTTGAAATGATTCCCCGTGAAGCGGGTGAGATGGAGGTGGTCAGATGAGTCTCTCGGTTGCACTCACCAAAGGCCGTCTTGAAAGCCAGACGGTTGCCATGCTTGAAAAAAGCGGATACGGCATTGAAAAATTAAGAAACAAGGGAAGGGCTCTCGTCTTTCCGGATACGAAGAAAGACATCCGCTATTTCCTTGTCAAAGCAAATGACTGCATCACATATGTCGAACACGGGGTTGCCGATATCGGAGTTGTCGGCAAGGACACATTGATGGAGGGCGGCAAGGATTATTACGAAATGCTTGATCTTGAGATCGGCAAATGCCGCTTCATCGTGGCCGGACTGGCAGGCGCCAATCCGCTAGAAAAGAGCGGTCATATCCGGATCGGTTCCAAATATCCCAATGTTGCCAAGGATTATTTCCGCTCCAAAGGAAAGGATATCGAAGTGATCAAGATCGACGGCTCGGTGGAACTGGCACCGGTGCTCGGATTAACCGACGGGATTGTCGATATCATGGAAACCGGAGCGACCCTCAAGGAAAACGGACTTGTTGTCTATGACACGGCGGCAGAACTCAGCGCCCGTGTGATCGTGAATAAAGCAAGCTTTAAAATGAAAAGAGATGAGATCATGACATTGATCAATGATCTGGAAAGGATGATTCCTCATGCTGAAGAAAATTGACAGAACTGAAACCGCACAGCTGCGTGCTTATCTTGATTCACGTTCGGCAGAAATTTCCGAAGAGATTCTGCTGGCTGCTTCCCGCATTATCGAAGATGTCCGCAAAAGAGGAGATAAAGCCTGTAAGGAATATACGGCAAAGTTTGACGGCATTCAGATTGATGATTTCAGAGTCAGTGAAGAAGAGATTGATGAAGCAATCAAAAAGTGCGATCCCTTCTTCATGGAATCGATGAAGAAAGCAAAGCAGAATATTGAATTCTTCCATCGTGCCCAGGTTCAGAATTCCTACATCCAGCAGAAGGAATACGGAATTTTCCTGGGGCAGAGAGTGATCCCTCTGGAGTCGGCCGGTATTTATGTGCCGGGCGGCCGTGCCCAGTATCCCAGCTCAGTCCTCATGAATGCAATTCCGGCTCATGTGGCAGGTGTGAAGAGAATCGTCATGGTGACACCTCCTTCCAAAGAAGGCGGAATCAATCCGAATATTGCCTTTGCGGCGCGTCTTGCCGGTGTGACTGAGATTTATAAGATCGGCGGGGCGCAGGCAATCGCGGCACTTGCATACGGAACCGAATCAATCCCTGCGGTTGACAAGATCGTCGGCCCGGGCAATATCTATGTCGCTGCAGCGAAAAAGCTTGTTTACGGCAAAGTGGATATCGATATGATTGCCGGTCCCAGTGAAATTCTCGTCATTGCGGATGAGAAAGCAGATCCGGCATTTGTGGCAGCCGATCTTCTTTCCCAGGCAGAGCACGATCCGATGGCTTCTGCAATTCTGTTGACCACAAGTGAAGAATTATGCGAAAAGGTCAATGTGCAGCTGCGCATCCAGACAGACGTTCTGCCGAAAAGGGCGATTGTCGAAGCTTCACTCAGGAATTACGGAACATCGATTATCTGCAATACAATTGAGGAGTGCATTGATTTCTCCAATGCCATCGCGCCGGAGCATCTTGAATTGATGGTCTCTGATCCGATGCCTTATCTCAACCGTGTCCGCAATGCCGGTTCGGTATTCCTTGGCTACTATACATGCGAATCGATCGGCGACTACTTCGGCGGCACCAACCACGTCCTGCCGACCAGCGGCACTGCGAGATTCTCAAGTGCGCTTGGCGTTGATGCATTTATCAAAAAATCATCATTCCTTTACTACACCGAAGAAGCATTGAAGGCGTATGGAGATCATATCGTTTCCATGGCTGAAGAAGAGCAGCTGCAGGCACATGCAAATGCGGCGAAAGTGAGAATGAAATGAAGACGATCGACAGCTACAATGTTGTGAAAACAGACGGAATTCTGCTCAATGCGAATGAGAATTCCCATGATCTGAGTGATGAAATCAGATCTGAAATCATTGAAGCAATTGCCCGAATCAATTTCAACCGCTATCCCGATACGGATGAAACTGAGCTGCTGGAAGCGTATGGAAAACTGAACGGTTTAAAGAGCACACAGCTGCTTGCCGGCAACGGTTCTGATCAGATGCTCGGCTATCTGATCGGCAGCTTCCTTGGCAAAGGAAAGAAGCTCTGCACACTCACACCGGATTTCTCAATGTATGACTATTATGCATCTTCATATGAGGCAGATGTGATCCGCTTTCAGACGGCTGAAGACGGTTCATTCAGTGCGGAAGATTTCATCGCTTTTGCCAAAGAAAACAAAGCGGATATGATCCTGTTCTCCAATCCGAACAATCCGACCGGTTTCTGTGCTTCAGCAGAAGAAATTGCAAAGATTGCGGCAGCTTTCAGAGACATTCCGGTTGTCATTGATGAAGCATATATGGATTTTTCCAAAGAACATAGCAGCGTGACTCTGATTGATCAGTATCCGTCTGTCTATGTGACGAAAACTCTTTCCAAGGCATACGGCATGGCGGGCATCAGAATCGGCTTTCTGATCTCATCCGAAAAGAATATGGAACCTCTGAAGAAGGCATTTGTGCCTTATGCACTCAACAGCATCTCGATGGCGGCTGCCTGTGTTGTGCTGAAACATGCAGGTTTTTTCAGAAATCAGATTCAGGATATCGTATCTGAGCGCAAGCGCGTATATGATATTCTTAAGGACTGCCCCGAACTTCATATCAGACACTCAGAAGCCAATTTCCTTTACGGAAGCACGGAAAAGAAACAGCGTATGATTGAAATTCTTGCTGCAAAGGGAATCACCATCCGTGATTATGCATCAAGCAATCACTTCCGGATTACAATCGGTACAAAGGCGGAGAATGATCTGATGCTTTCGGCTCTGAAGCAGTTTTTGGAGGAATTATGAGAAATGCAGTGATCGACAGAAGAACAGCTGAAACAGATATTCATTGCGAACTCAATCTTGACGGAGAAGGCATTTCAACCATTTCAACCGGCATCGGTTTCTTTGATCATATGATGACGCTGTTTGCTTTCCACAGCTCGATGAACCTGGTTCTGGAAGCGGATGGCGACCTTGATGTGGATGATCATCACACCATTGAAGACTGCGGGATTGTACTTGGCCAAACGTTCAGACAGGCAATCGGCGACCGAAGGGGAATTGCCCGCTATGGCTCGTTTACACTGCCGATGGATGAAGCACTGGCATCTGTCAATCTTGATATCAGCGGCAGACCGTACCTTGTCTTCAACTGCGAATTCGACCGTGATTCGATCGGTATGATGGCAACTGAGATGGTGGAGGAATTCCTGCGTGCGTTTGCATTCAATGCCGGGATCACCCTGCATGTGAATCTGCTTTACGGCTCCAATGACCATCATCGTGCAGAAGCGATTTTCAAGGCACTTGCACACGCCCTTAAAGAAGCCATGCATGTGAATTCGGATGTGTTGATGAGTACGAAAGGAATGCTTGAATGATCGGGATCATCGACTACGGTATGGGCAACCTGCGCAGTGTTGAAAATGCCCTGAAGAAGATCGGCGTTTCATCATGCATTTCATCCGATCCCGCTGTTCTTGCGGAGTGTGAAAAGCTCATCCTGCCGGGGGTCGGGGCGTTTGGCGACTGCATGAAGAATATCATTGACCGCGGTCTTGACACGCTGATCAGAGAATATGCGGCAGGCGGCAGACCCTTGCTTGGAATCTGCCTGGGCATGCAGATGCTGTTTGAAGAGAGCGAAGAAAACGGATTAACGAAGGGATTCGGTTTTCTCAAAGGCAGAATCATCCGCATGGAAACAGATCTGCCGGTTCCTGAAATCGGCTGGAATGAACTTGAATGGAATCATGCATGCGAGCTGAGTGAAAAACTGAGTGAACATCCGTATGTCTACTATGTACACTCTTATTACGCATCTTCTTATGATGATGAAGATCTCATCGGATATTCCATGTACGGCGATATCAGAGTGCCGGGACTTGTCCGGAAGAACAACATCATCGGAACCCAGTTCCATCCCGAAAAAAGTGCTGAGGACGGACTTGCCATTCTCAGCTGGTTTGCCAAGGAGGTTTTATGATTATCCTTCCCGCAATTGATCTGATTCAGGGCAGACCCGTGCGTCTGTACCAGGGTGACTATGCAAAAAGCGAAGTGGTGGCTTCTTCCGTGAGTGAAACAGCTGCAGCTTTCGAAAAGGCAGGAGCACCTTATATTCATATGGTTGACCTTGACGGCGCCAAAAGCGGTACCCGTGAAAATGCTGAGCTGATTGCCCGCACGGCAAAGACAGTTTCCTGCAGAGTAGAGGTGGGCGGCGGTATCCGCACGATGGATGATATCCGCTGGTATCTCGAAAACGGCGTTTCAAGAGTGATCCTCGGAACGGCAGCCGTATCCAATGAAGAGCTTCTCAAAGCAGCGATTGCCGAATATGGCGAAAAGATCGCTGTCGGAATGGATTGCCGTGACGGCTATGCATGCACGGATGGCTGGCTTGAATCAAGCAGATACTTTTATCTTGATTTTGCAAAGCATCTTGAAGAGCTCGGCACAAAGAATATTATCTTTACCGATATTTCAAAAGACGGAACACTCAGCGGTCCGAACTTTGAAATGCTTGAAAAACTCTCATCGGCAGTCACATGCGATATCACCGCTTCCGGCGGTATCCGCAGTATCGATGATCTGAGAGTTCTCAAAGAGATGAATCTCTACGGCGCAATTATCGGCAAGGCAATCTATACAGGCGACATTGACCTGAATGAAGCGGTCGCCTTATGCGGAGGCGCATTATGATCACGAAAAGGATCATTCCGTGTCTTGATGTGAAAGACGGCAAGGTTGTCAAAGGCGTCAACTTTGTCGGTCTCAAGGAAGTCGGCGATCCGGCATCTCTTGCTAAACAGTATTATGAGCAGGGAGCGGATGAACTTGTATTTCTTGACATCACCGCAACCCATGAACATCGCGATACGATGGTGCACATCGTTGAAAAAGTGGCGGAGCAGGTCTTTATGCCTTTTACGGTCGGCGGCGGCATCCGCACATGCGATGATATCCGTCTGATTTTAAGAGCGGGCGCCGATAAGGTTTCGCTCAACAGTGCTGCCGTGCGCAATCCGCAGCTTCTGACGGACGGGGCAAATATGTTCGGTTCACAATGCATTGTCCTGGCGGTGGACGGCCGCAAAAGAGAGGACGCAAGCGGCTGGAATGTGGTTGTCAACGGCGGCAGAATCGATACCGGAATCGATGCAGTGGAATGGATCAAAGAAGGTGTGAAGCGCGGCGCCGGGGAAATCTTATTGACAAGCATGGATGCGGACGGCACCAAGGCCGGCTTTGATATTCCGTTTCTGAAGGCGGTCAGAAGCGCTGTCAATGTGCCTGTGATTGCAAGCGGCGGGTGCGGCAGTCTTGCCCATTTTGCGGAAGTATTTGAAGAAGATGCGGCAGATGCGGCTCTTGCGGCAAGTCTTTTCCACTATGGCGAGCTGAGCGTGCGTGAAGTCAAGGAATATCTGAAAGAGAAAGGAATCCCGGTGCGTCTATGATCAGAATCGATTTTGAAAAAGGGAACGGTCTGGTTCCCTGCATCGTGCAGGATTATACGACATCGCAGGTTCTCATGCTTGCATACATGAATGAGGAAAGCCTGCAGAAAACAATTGATACAAAACTGGCGACATACTGGTCGCGCAGCCGCAATGAGCTCTGGGTCAAAGGAGAAACCAGCGGCCACTACCAGCATGTCAGGGAAATACTGGTTGATTGCGACGAAGATACGATTCTTCTGAAAGTCGATCAGGATACGGCAGCCTGCCATACCGGCAAATACAGCTGCTTTTACAGGAATATCGACGGTGAGGAGGTTTTATGAAAGAACTTGAAAACCTGTATGATCTTGCGCTTGAGCGAAAGAAGAATCCGGAACAGGGAAGCTATACGGCATATCTTTATGAAAAGGGACTTGAGAAAATCCTGAAGAAAATCGGTGAGGAAAGCACCGAAGTTGTCGTCGCAGCTCTCTCGCAATCCAATGAGGAGCTGATCGGTGAGATCAATGATCTTTTCTACCATGTGATTGTATTGATGGTTGAAAAAGGCATTACAATTGAAGATGTTGAAGCAGAAATGGTGCGCCGTTCTCTGAAACAGCACAATCTCAAAGCTGAGAGAAAACCTGTCACAAATGTATAAAAGTGGGAAAGCATTTCGCTTTTCCGCTTTTTTTAT
>JAUNEN010000024.1:5521-38266 GCA_030525525.1 Erysipelotrichaceae bacterium | reverse complement strand
GCATCACCCACGATCACGGTGACAAATGTTTCGACCACACTGTCATCTGTAAATGATTTGGCACTGACCTTGATTCTTGTTCTGCCTTCACCGACGGCGGTGATAACGCCATAGCGGTCAACCGCAGCAACTGCTTCATCTTCGGATTCATAGCCATATTCCCAGATTTTCGCAGGTTCCGGATCGGTGATCAGACTGATGACGGAGTATTCTCCGACTTTCATTTCAACTGTTTCCTGCTCAGCCCTGATGGAAGCCGGCTCAGGAAGTTCACCTTCAATCACATGCAGAGTAAAGAATCTTTCCACACCGTTTTTCAGTGATGCTTTGACTTTGTATACACCCGGTGCTTTGAATGTGATCAGGCCGTTTTCATCAACTGACGCATCGGATTCATCCGCCATGCTCCAGATGACTGTGCGGTCCTGTGCATCGGCAGGTACGACTTCATAATCGATCTGATAGACAAGCGCATGAAGGTTATATGACATGACTTCATTATTTTTACGGAAAGCGATGTCTTCTGCTCTGGTCGCATCTTCTTCACGTACATACTGAGCAGTTAAAACCATATCTTTCTCAGCAGTGAATTCAGCCGGCATAATATTTCCTTCTTCATCTGTCCATCCGATGAAGATATATCCTTCTTTTTCAGGAGCCGCACCGGTCAGATCAAGATTTTCATCAAAGGCTTTGTAATACTTCGCATAGACTTCTTCACCATCCATCAGGATGACTTCATGGGCAAGCTGATCAACTTCATCAATATGTTCATCCACCCAGGCAAGACGTTCCGTGATCCATGTCTTCAGATCTTCAACAGCTGTCTGATAATCAAATTCCTCATCATCCTTGGGATTGACAGCCAGATCGGCAATTGCGGATGCCTTTGTTTCTTCATAATACTGATCGATGATGCCGCCTTTTTCAATCAGCTGAACAACAGCACTTCTGAACTGCAGCCAGTATTTTCTGATTTCTTCGACAAATCCGCCTTCACCTCTGTCGCAGAACATCGGTTTGAGCCATTCATGAGGAACAGCAAAGCCGTCGGTGATATATCTTGTTTTCCAGGCAAAGTCAAAATCCCACAGCGGTCCCCAGTAAAGCTTGCCGGTAACTCCGTCAACATCACGCTTCTTATAGATATAAGTACTGCCGGTGACATAGGCATCTGAATTCATTGCAAAAACATTCACCAGCCAGTATTTTGCGGCAGACTCGACATCCATGAGATCACGGTATGAGGTGCCTCCGGCAAAGAGTGCATCTTCAATCTTCTGGATATGATTCTGGATATAGGTCTGCTGGACAGGATTTTCATAGGCATCCTGCAGCTCTGCAGCCGTGAAGTTTTCTTCCTGTCTCAGTCCGTTCAGGCTGACTTCTTCAGAGTGGTCTGCGTCTTCTTCCGTATCAAATGAAGGTGTATGAGTTGCCCAGTCAACACCTCTGCTTGTATAGAAACGATCGGGTGAGCCTGCTCTGACCTGAAGTGCATTCTGTAAAAGATACCCGCCTGTGATATCCGGCTCTTCAGTATCTTCTGCACTCAGTTCATCAATTTCGAGACGGTTTGTATCAACTCTGACATTTTCGCTGAGATAATAGCTTCCCAGATACTTCGTTCCGAAATTTTCACCTGTCATGACAACATCCACAGGAACACCGCGCGGGGTGAATTCAAATTCCATCTGGTCGCCGAGCCAGGCACTGATTCTGTCCTGAATCAGGGAAGGATCCATCGCATTGGCAATCAATACCCAATGCTTGTTTTTTCCTAAACCGAACACATCTGTTTTCTTGTCGAGCTTGATCTTGAACGGTTTCTTGTCCGCATTGCGCCATGTCGAGTTTCCTCTGCCTCTGATGCTCATGGCAAGTTCCGAAATGCTTTCGCATGAAAGGTCGGGGAAATCACAATAGTGGAAACCTTCCGGTACATCCACTCTGAATGTCCCGTAACAATATGCGGTATGATCGGGGCTTGTCAGCATTTCATCAATTGTCCCCTGCGACTCATCAATATTGAGATAAACCACAGGAATGCCGTTGTCGGGTTTTACTTCTTCAGCTTTGACGATTCTGCCGGGCAGAATACTCACTGCCATTACAAGCGTCAGAATCAGACACAAAAGCTTTCGTGACCGAATGATGTTTTTCATATGATTGTCCTTTCCTGTTATCTGAGATTTCTACCTTTTTTATATCACCTGAACAATGTTCGCGTACATATGCAGTGCATCATTTTAATAAGGAAAAGCATACCTGTTCAAAGTATGCGCAATGACCGGCTGAAGCTCAGCCGGTTTTTCCGAATATACGCTGTTTCATCGCAATCACTCCTTTTGCATATTGTTGTACATTTTACACACAAAACCGAAGCGCAATACTCCTGCAGATCAAATGATCTGAAACACGCATCGGGCCGATCAGGATCAAGCAGTTTTTCATTGAGATCTGCTGATTTTCTTTTTTTATTTCATCCCCGAAATATAAGAATTGCTTTTTCCTGAAGCAAACATCCCCTTTTCTCTGCAAGCATGTGCTATAGTGAAAACAGAAGAATATCGCATCCTCTTTTTCCAATCATCCGGAAGTTTTCCATTCAGCAATTACAAACAAAAATTGATTTTGCTGTCTGTATGTTTTCAAAAGATGAAGCGGCAGAATTCATCATAGAAAAAACAGAAAGCGTATGATTCACACCCGATAATTTGTGAACAGCCAAAAAGTCGCACCCTGCCGACACTAAACACAGGGAGGAAAGGAAATGGTATACATTTTGTATACCGGGAAAAACAATGAGCCGTAAAATTACACTTTTCTGCTGTGCAGGTATGTCCACCAGCATGCTCGTCACAAAAATGCAGCAGATCGCCAAAAAAGACGGAAAGGATTATGACATCGCCGCATTCTCACTCGATGAACTCGCCAAAGGCGCAGGATCCGATGCAATTCTGATCGGCCCGCAGGTCCGCTATGCACTGAAGAAAGTCAAGGATGCTTTCCCTGACATTCCTGTCAGCGATATCGACATGCGCACATACGGCCTGATGGATGGTGCCGGTGTCATCAAGATTGCTGAAAAGCTCTTTAAATAAGAAATAAACGATCTTTCAGACAGAACTTCGTTGTTGTTCAACCGACAATTTCTTCATCTGAATCATAAATCGCAAAACTGCAAATCTGCCGTTTGCAGTTTCTGCGGTTTTTTATATTTCTGCCTGCTGCTTATTCAGATGAAAAAGAAGAAAAGTTCCTTCAATGTGGGTGGAAAGAACTTTTCTCCGGTTCATTTTAAAGTCTGATCCTTCTGATCTTCATCGTCCCATTTGGCAAACAGTGAGCACACGCCGGTGCGGTGATAATATTCGATCAGTTTTTCCAGATCTTCTTTAGTGACATTGAGATATTCTGCCAGGCAGTTCAGGCATGAATATTTCTGTGCACCGCGGCTGATCAGTTTGCGGTAAAGCGCAATCTCATCCGTCTTCAGCACTGCGCCGCATTTCATACATGTGAATTCAGACATCAGATCTGTTTCAGTTTACATCTGTAGAGTCTGCAGGCATGAGCTCCGACTGTTTCATTCAGCATTTCACGCCTTGTTCCGTATGGCTTTTCATGAATGCAGTCAAAGAGTTCAAGTTCGCATCCAGAGCGGTATGGCAGACCCAGATCAAAGAAGTCAACCGCAACCTGAGCCGGAACATCTCCCATGTTGAATAATCCCAGTGCAATATCGCCGTTTGTCAGGAAGCGGACAATCACGATTGATTCCGGACCGTTGGTTGTGCAGTTGACCGTAAACGGTGCACAGCAGTCAGGATCCTGGTTGATCGCAATCAATGATCTGTTCAGCAGAATCTTCTTCGCAGCATCAGACATCTTGCGCACGTCACATCCGATCATGAGCGGTGAACGCATCAATGCCCATAAAGCAAAGTGTGTCATATATTCATCTTCGGTGCATCCGCCGGCACTGATATATTCATTCCCGCCGCGTCCGTTCATGCCGACAACAAGCATGTCCATATCGTTGTGGCATCCCGGCCCTGAATAAATCTGCTTATCCAGCTGCGACAGGGCAATTTCTTTGATGGAATTCCAGGAATCATTGATGTCAATGGTCGAGCGGAACAGATGGGCACCTGTGGTACGGATCCACTCATGCACATTTTCGGTTCCCCACTGGCAGGCAGAGAAGACAATATCCCTTCCCGAAGCGCATAATGCCAGATGCATTCTGCGGTAGAGTGTTTCATCCTGCATATGCTGAGGCTTGAAACAATTGTCATATTTCAGATAATCAACACCCCACTCTGCAAACTGCCTTGCATCTTCAAATTCATGTTCAAAAGAGCCGGGATAATCAGCGCATGTCCGTGTTCCGCAGCAGCTGTACATGCCGAATTTAAATCCTTTTTCATGCAGTGCATCGGAAAGGAATTTAATCCCGTTCGGGAATTTCTCCAGATCTGCCACAAGCCTTCCGTTTTCATCTCTCTGTTTTTCGCTCCAGCAGTCGTCGATCACAATGTATTCATAGCCTGCGTCCAGAAGGCCTTCCTTCTTCATCGCATCCGCAGTTTCCAGAATCAATGTCTCATTGATCTTGTCGGTAAATGTATTCCATGAGTTCCAGCCCATGGGAGGCAGTGCACATAATGATTTTTCAGACATACATTCTCTCCTCTTGCAAAGCGGCTTTGCACCATTCAGGTATCTCTTGTAATTAATATAACTTCTCAGCGCTACTGATGTATACGAAAAAACCTGCGGGCTGCGCAGGTAAACCTATAATCTTTTGCATAAGATCCGATACCGGACTCACTGACAGAAAGCCTGCCTGCATTCAGATTCTGATCTCTGCGATATGCTTTCCCTTTCTCATCGAAACAGGCGGCTCCTGCATGTAGTCATCTCCGAAACATCTTCTCAGATATGCATCGTAGTTATTCGGAACCGGAAGATAGGTATCTTCAAATCTGACATAGCGGACCGGGAATAATTCTTCTTCCGTGTAATGATACGGCGGATAGAATCCGTTCCACATCCATGTCAGATCAAGTCCGTAGTATTCGGAATGTTCTTCACGTGCAAGTTCTGAATACTTATCCGCATTTTTCAGAAACTGCCTTTTGACAGCGACCGGATTGATATGGAACACATTGTCAATGATGAGCTCCTCCAGTGTGAGTGCATAGTTGAACAGTCTGTATTTCAGACCGGTTGTTTTGTGCAGGCTGACATTGTCGTAGATCAATACATCCACAAAGATTCCGTCACTGCCGTCATAACCGGTGCAGCGGTTGGAAAGCAGCACATTCTTTTCTCTGATATATGTTCCCTTCATACGGATCTTTGCGCCGGGAATCAGTACGTTATATCTGTCATCCTTTTCAAAGCACTGGATGATATATTTTTCGTTGAGATCCTTTTCCATTGCCTCAAGGAGCTTTCCGAAGTCCTTTTTCAGAATTCCGATATCCGCATCATCATCCCAGGGAATGAATCCGTGATGACGGATGGCACCGAGAGCCGTTCCGGAATCAAGAAAGTAAGGAATATTATTCTTACGCATTGCAGCGTCGATATCTTTTAACATGATCAGCAGATATTCCTGGACATCTCTGACCGTAACAGTCGATCCGTCCGGATTTGTCGCTATCTCATAATCTTTCATATGAACCTCTTGTTTTCGGCGGCGCCGTTTTTAGTCATATTTATCCACTTTCGGCGCCTGTTGAATCATATCATGATCTACATGAACTTCAATACTTTCCTGTGAACAGAATCTTTAAGCTTTTCTTATGTCTGAAATACAGTGCAGTCCGGGAGTCAAAAAATCACAGACATCAAAGGATCTGTGATTCATGTTGGCAGCTTCGGGAAAACTGTCTTCAATCTCAGACATTCTCAGCCGGTTGCGTATGTTCTTTTGAAATTGCGGATTACAATCCAGGCAATCAATGAAGATAATACTGCAACCGAAACATTGGAAACCATCATGACAATACCGACACTCGCTTCACCGAAATCCGTGCAGTTCTGCAGGAACCAGAAAACCGGAATGCGGAAGACAAAGACTCTGGAAAGATTGATGATCAGTGTCAGTTTGGTTTCACCAAGACCATACAGCAGAGCCATCACGGATGCATTGATGCCAAGCGGCACTGCACCGAGAGCTTCAAAGCGGTAAACCGTCATGATCATGTTATGAAATTCAGGACTTCCTGAATCAAACAGGGATGCCAGCAAGTCAAGCTGCCACAGCTCAATTGAAGAGAAGACAGCGCCGATGATGATGTTGACGATGAGCACAGCTTTGAACGCTTCAAGAACACGCCTGTGTTTTCCTGCTCCGAGATTCTGGGAAATGATGGAAGCGGCTCCTTCCTGAAAGCCGTTCTGAGGATTGGTTGTAAATCCGCCGAGATTGTTGGATACACCCATCGCACCGACCATCGTGTCCCCGTACAGTGTGCACATCGAATTCACGATAGTCTTACCGAATGAGAACAGAGCTTTTTCGGTAATGACCGGCCACGATCTTTTCAGCATCGGTCCGATAACCCTGCCTTCTGCGGTGACAGCTTTCAGAGAGAAGCTGAAGACACCCTGATCGAAGAAGCTGTTTTTGAGTGCGAAGCAGAGCAGAAAGATCTGTGAGAGCAGACTGGCAAGTCCGATCATGAAGAGGTCGCCGTTAAGAAAATAGACAAATACAGCTGTGAGACTCAGCTTCAGTGCAATCACACCGAGATTGAGTCTGAAAATCCTGCCGGCATTTCCCCTTGCCCTTTCCACAGCGATATAGACATTGTTGAGAAATGTAACAACCATCGTAAACAATTGAACAATGAAATAACGCATGCCGACCGAAATCAATGTTTCCGGGGTACCGGCAAGTTTCAGAAACTGACCGGTAAACGGAAGAATGATCGCAAGCATTGCTGCACCGACTGTGAAGCTCAGTGCATAAAGGCTGCTGACCCGCTTTTGAACCAATTCATAATCCCCTTCTCCGAATGCTCTTGAAATCTGGATGCCTGCACCGACCGCAAGACCGTCGCCGACTGCAGAAAGCAGATGATTCAGCTGAGACAGATAAGCAACTGCAGACACTGATTCCTTACTGATATGAGCCGCCATCATGGTATCCAGGATTGAGAAAATCTGCTGCAGTCCCTGATATAAAGCCAATGGTGTACCGATCATCAATATGACTTTCCACATCTTTTCATTCAGGCTTTTTTCCAGAAATATCTCATCTCTTTTCGAAAGTGCTGCTTTCATAGTTATCACGCTCCGACGGAATTCAGAATTCCGATTATGAACATTACTACGTACAGAAAATAAATCTATCGACAAATGCGACAGGTTTATGGGCAAAAAACATGTATGCATATGCATTGAATCCCGAATATAAAGATCAAATATTCATCTTCATCACAATGTAATTCAGTGATTTCCCTCCTGCATGTGATACAGTTGATTTATGAAAACAAACATTAATAAAGAGATCATTTGCAAATTATCCGTTCTGATCATGTTCTTTTTCTGTGCAATGATTCCTGTTCATGCGGACTCCGGTCCGAAACCTTCTCTCAGCATTCAATGTGAAGGTTTTCCGGAAAACTCCTATGTGACTGTTCTTTCAACAGTCAGTGATTACGGCCCTAACAGCCCATGGGATTCAAAGGAACACGATGATGATTATTTCGCAACCCGCACAATCAGCCGGGAAGTTTACGAAGCGATCAGTGAGAAAGCACGGCAGGAAAGAGAAGCAGGCACACCCTGTTATTTCTGGGGTGTTGTCACAAAGTGCTCGGAAGAATATCTATTCGGATACTGGCCTCCGGAGGAGTTTAGAATCCTGATTTACATGGAAGACTCCGGTCAGTTCCTTCTTTCTGAAGAAACATATACAAGAAAAGCATTCCGGACTCATTACCAATGCACATATTCCGAAGACGGTCTCATCATTAAGGATGTCAGTTCTGCATTCCCTTCCTTTTCAGGAATCCTTGCAAGAATCATCCTCACAATTGTGATTGAATATCTTGTTTCCATGATATTTATGAAACATACATCAAAGAGCAGAATCGTGCTGATTCTAGCCAATATCATCACACAGCTTTTCCTTAACGGCATCCTCTCCGCAGCGACCATGAAATACGGAAGCGGCACACCGGTCTATCTGATTTCACTATTGATCGCAGAGCTTGTCATCATTGCGGCGGAATGGCTGATCTACAGAAAATGGATTCCCCGTGAACAGCTGAAAAATCCGTTCATCTGTTCTGCCGCCGCAAATGTTTCATCTTATGTTCTGGGACTGTTAGCGATGTCAGCCATACCGGTCTTTCCCATGTGATTGCATGCAGCGATCCTGAAGATCTGTTTCTTCAGGATCTTTTATTGACAAGAGAGACTACAACATGTAGTATGTGATTAGACTACAAGTTGTAGTCTCGGAGGTGTGATCATGGAAATACAGCTTGGTGCAGTTGAAAGCAGATTTGCGGATATGATCTGGGAAAATGAACCGGTCACGACTTCGCAGCTTGTAAAACTGGCGGAAGATGCCTTCAGCTGGAAACGGACAACCACGCATACGGTAATCAAAAGACTCTGTGAAAAAGGATTGTTTGTCAACAACAAAGGGGTTGTAACATCTCTGATTTCCAGAGACAGACTGTATGCGATGCAGAGCAGAAAATATGTGGATGATTCTTTTGCAGGATCGCTGCCGGCATTCTTCGCCGCATTCACAAACGGCAGAAAGCTGAGTGCGGAAGAAGCAGAAGAAATCAGGAAAATGATCGACCGGGCGGTGGAACATGAATGATGTATTTCTGAAAGTGCTGAATATGAGTATTTCCGGAATATGGATCATATTGATCATCCTTGTTCTGCGGAAGCTGATGGTGAAAATGCCGAAATGGATCCATGTTCTGTTATGGTGTGCGGCAGGTCTCAGACTGATCATGCCGTTTACGCTCACAACAGAATACAGTCTGATGCCTTCACGGCAGGAAGTACCCGTCAGTGTCGTATATACGGATAATACCGTGAATGAGCCTGTTATCTCCGATGAGCCTGCAATACAAACAGAGATCAAAGAGCCATCCATGCCGGTAACCGTGAAGGAAGAAAAGATGCCTGATCTTACGGATGCAGGAACTGTCATATGGATCATCGGCATGATCGGCTTATCGGGGTATATGCTGTTGCAGATGATCAGATACAGAAGAAAACTGGATGAATCTGTTCTCTGTGAAGATAATGTCTATATCTGCGACCGTATCGATTCACCGTTTGTCTTCGGAATCATCAGACCGGGAATCTATCTGCCTTCATCATTGCCTGACGAAAACAGAAATCATGTCATAGCGCATGAGAAAGCGCATATTGCGCGTCATGATCAGCTGCTGAAGGCCATCGGTTTTCTTGTATGCATGATCCACTGGTTCAATCCGTTTGTCTGGCTGGGCTTTCATCTTTTCAGTGAAGATATGGAAGCCGCATGCGATGAAAAAGTCATACGGGAAATGGACCATGAAGGAAGAATTGCATATGCAAAGGCACTTCTGTGCTGCAGTATGCATCAGAAATATATACCGGTATATCACAGTGCATTTGCGAAAAACGGCATTAAAGGCAGAATACACAGAATTCTCGAATACCGGAAACCTGCAAAATGGCTGAGCATAGCCGGTGTGATTCTGTGCATGTTTACGGCAGGATGCTTTATGACTGAGAGAAAACAGGATCAGTTTGAACTGAATATCACAATTCCTGCAAATTCACCGGCAGGTGTATATTATGCCGATGAGCAGATCGCATCATCTTCATCGTTATTCAAACTGACTGCAAGCTATGATGACGGGGATTCGGAATTTGTTCTGACTCCTGCCGAGCTTCATGACAATAACGAAGTTTACTATCTGAACGGAACGCCTGCCTTCTTTCCGTTACGGACAGAACAGGGATATGGTGTCAGGCTGCTGAATGAAAGCGGCAGTGAAATAACTGTTGATTGTGAATATTCATATATCACACCGGGGCTTCCTGTCAAAATGGAAACAGAACCTCACAGCTGGTACCGTGCAGGCATATATGCTGAAAACAATACAGGAGAAGACCGCATTGTTACTGTACAGGTTTCCCATGCAAAGCTCAGGATCATCGACGGCGCAACAGCAACAGTCATGATCAACGGCAGGCTGTATCATCTGAAAGGCACAGCAGTTCCGCCGGCACGTTCGGCCGCAGACGGAAAGATTGTTTCTGCTGTTTCTTCTCTGAGCAATCCGTCAAAAAACGATCAGTCCAATTTCGGCAGCGGTTATGCTTACCAGATTGAAGATGAGCAGACTGTGATCATTCTGATTGAAGGTCAATGGTATACATTTGTGACGGAACAGGATATATCCGATTATGTACTGCCTGATGTCCCCGAAAAAGGAGATCCGATCTTCATCAATTCGCATGACGGATTGGTGAATGAGGATGTGTGGAATCAGTTCACGGAAAAAAGATGGGAAGGAAAACCGGCGGATGTCATCGTTGCGAATTACACGCATGAAGGAGATGTCATCTATACAACCGTACATTATGACGGCAGCTTATATCATCTTACGATCGACAATACTCGGGATACCTTCGGTGTACCAAAGATCACTTCCCTGACGAAGAAGTATATGTATTTTATTGAACAGAAGAAAAACGAAGACTTCGGATATGCGAAGAAAGATGTGCTGTACATATATGCATTGCTGAGTGATGAATACTATGAGGAAATGACACCGGAAATCTTTGAACAGCATCCGGATGAGATCTTTGTTCTCTGGTCAAGATCGGACACGTTGGAATAACAGTTCTGATCAAAAGTCACTTTTCTCTGACAGACTGCATAGAGGCGTACCCCGTTCAGGGATACGCCTTTTTACTGCACATATGGAATACAGATTCTCAAAAGATCGGATTTCACCTTCAGATTCATCCTGTTTCTGCGCAGGTTGAAGCAGAACAGCCGTAAGAGTAAGATTAAAAAAACGAGCATTCGTATATGCGTGCTGTTAACGGAAACAGAAAACTGCCGTAAAAGCAGCATAATTCCGGAAAATATTCTGCATTGCACCGATGTTAATCTCTGTTGCTTGAGGTTTTACAGCTGCCGGACATACCATGAAGTGCGAAAGGAGGCTTCTGCCATGTTAAGTGAAAACATCAAGACACTCAGAAAATCAAAAGGCCTTTCCCAGGAAGAACTTGCAGTAAAGCTGAATGTTGTCCGGCAGACAATTTCCAAATGGGAACAGGGTCTGTCTGTTCCGGATGCTGAAATGCTTGTTGCATTATCAGAGGCACTTGAAACACCTGTCAGCACTATGCTGTCAGAAAAGATTACCGAACCCGAAGCAGATGATCTGAAAGCAATTGCCGAAAAGCTGGAAGTGATCAATCTTCAGCTCTCCAAAAAGCAGCAGGCAAGGCGAAAGACAGCTCACTGGCTTTTCATCTCATCGGCAATTGTGATTGTCCTCTTAAGTGCCATCTTATTTGATCTCAAGAGCCCGTATTCAGGATGGAATTACAGCGATCCTGAAACAGCAGTTCTCGGGACTGCGTTCCATTCTTTTGAATGGTTATTTGTCCGTATTGCACCGATCATCCTGATCGGATCAATCATCGGAATCATCATGACAAGGAGAAAAGACAGATGAAAAAGAAAGCATGGCTTCAGTTTTTCACCATCCTCGTTATGGTGCTTGCATTCTGTATTTCCGGCTGCAGTCAATCAGATGATGCACCGCCGAAAGCCGCAGAAGATGAAATCATGCTGGTCATCCAGCTGGATCTGAAAGAGGATATCGGTCTTTTGGTTCTTGATCAGAATCTGAGCGGTTCTGAAACAAGCGGAGGGATATCCAATGCTGACAGAACCATGCTGAAGCACGATGAAGTTTTGTACTGGACATTCAGCAGGCAGACTTATGAGAACCTTCCTGAAACCGTTGATCTGTCTGTACGGTTCAGGGTTATTACACAATACTTTGATCCGAATTACGAAAACATCTACCCTGAAGAATATACGGTTTTACTCAATCCGGTTTCTTTCCCGGCAGACTTCGGTGAAACATATCACATCACCATTACCGGTGATCGACAAACCGGCTATCAGGCAGAGCAGAGCGGATATTGACGGATCGCTGCCGGTTTGTAATACATTCTTCTGCCGCCATACAGAAACATCAGAGATGCTCTGACAGCCTGCAAAAAAAACAGAGGATCTGACTTCTTTGAACAGCTGTATGCTGCTCGACTGTCAGATCCTTTTCAAATGGTTTTGGTTTGGGCACCGTTTCACTGCTCTTCTGCAATCAGACATCTGCACCTCTGTATTCCAGGCAAAGCATTGTCAGATCGTCGAATTGTTTGGCAACGCCCACGAATTCATCCACCGAAGCACGAACAATCCTGAGCGTCTCTTTCGGATCGGCTGTCCCGGCGGTATTGAGCGCAGCAATCATTCTATCCGTTCCGAACATCTCGGAATTGACATTTTTTGCCTCCGGCACACCGTCAGTGTAAACAAATATCTTATCTCCTTTGCGGAGCAGAATCTCATAATCCCTGTATCTTAATCCTTCCATACCGCCGAGCACAAACCCGTGTCTGTCCTTAAACAAACTGAATTTGCCGTTGCGGTATATAGCCGGATACTCGTGTCCGGCATTTGCACAAGTCATCCTGCCTGTTGAAAGCTCAAGAATACCGATCCATGCCGTCACGAACATTTCCATTTTATTCTGAGTGCAGAGAGATGCATTTGCTTTGTTCAGAATCTCTGCCGCACTGATCCCAAGGGTTGCAAAATTCTGAATGATCGTTCTGGAGATCATCATAAAGAGAGCAGCAGGCACGCCCTTGCCGCTGACGTCCGCGATCACGACAGCGAGGTGATCATCATCGATCATGAAGAAATCATAGAAGTCCCCGCCGACTTCCTTCGCGGGGTCCATACTCGCACACAGATCAAACTCATCTCTGTTCGGAAAAGCCGGAAATATGGATGGCAGCATGCTCGCCTGAATCTCTCTGGCCACGCCAAGCTCTGCCTGTGTGGATGACAGTTTGGAACTATTGTAGTTAAAGATAATGCAATACATAACGATCAGCGACATCAGGATCATCCCGTAATTTGACGCATTGCCGAACTCACCCAAAGTCATGACGTAATTCATGAGCGGCAAGAATATGAACGTCAGTGCGGCAGCCTTCTGATTGCGGGGGTTCTGACTCCGGATAATCAGGATCGTTGCTATGACGGACGATATGATTAAAAAAACGTCCTCTGCAATGAAGAAACCCGTCGACTGATAATTTCCGTTCACATCGACCATGAACGTGATCGGATAGATTATATTAAACAAAATGATCAGGGTCTGCAGCGAAAGCAGAACAGGGAGTCCTTTGTCAGCCCACCGTGCCAGTTTTCCCCTGAAATCGAGTGTGATTTTAACATATTGGTAAAAAAAATAGATCATTGCAAGGTCAAGCAGCTTGCTGAGCATAACAAAAGCAAAGCTGTAGCCGCCCTTTCCCGGCAGGGATATTGTGTAATACATAAGCGCATTTACCACAAAGCTTGCACTTACCATGACGGTCAGAGTCCGGAAAGCCTTCGCGCCTTCTCCTTCCTGCTTCATGGTGCCGTAATACAGCGCTGCGCAGGTGAACGCCCCCATGACATCTACGCCGCAGTCGAATAAATATTTCTGCATCCGCACGAAAACGTCTTCTCTGAAGAATATCCAGGTCAGAGCAAAGCAAACCAGCATGGAAGCGGCAGTAACGATCAGGCCCAATAACACACTGTGGTTTTTCAATTTCTTAAGCATCATCTCTTCGGCTTTCTCTCTTTATTATAAGCTTTCTTTAACAAAAAACACTGAGGCAGAATTCAGGGTTACCTTAACGCTCTCCTGATTAAAACACACAGATCCTTTGCAATTTCAAAGACTGTATCGTCCGGCACATCTGTCAGTCTGAGCACAAAAGTCCTTTCTTCCGCATTCGCCATCTTCATGAAAACAGCCTCTGTTGATATCAGCAGAAGTATCCCGTTTCCGCGAATCCGTGGACCATGGTGATATTGTCGCAGATCGTACTGCCAAATACAAATACATTCCACTAAACAGGTACATGTGATTGTTGAGGTCAGTCAGGATGGTGACCTTCAATGTTCATACGGACATTCAGTGATTTTGTCACTCAGGCACTCAAAGAGTATGGAAAAGACAATCGCCTTAATGCGGCGGCTCATGTCATAGTCAAAGCTTTCAAAAATAAGCTGTAAACGGCTCATATCATCTCTGATAACGGCAAAAAGCCCTGCGGTTGTTTCGCAAGGCTCTTACATTCATCTTTCGCATCCCTTTCGCAAGATTGGAAAAGGATATTTCAAAGCGCAGATTTTTGGATAATCGGTGGGGTAGATGAATAGTACCTCACTCCCACTCAATAATGATTTCTTAAAAGTAAAGTAAATGATTTACGTTTTGATATATTTCATGCATTTATATCTACGATATTCACTCACATCTGCCTCTTTTCGATCCGCATGGCAGCGAAATGGTATCAGAGTGTGGTATCAGGCAATGGCTGAGACTGGAGAGAATGCAGGAATATGTCCAGGTGCTCAAAGAATAAGTAGGTTCCGGGATGTATTCTCCATGTCCTGTGATACCGCTTCCGATTCTTACGCATAAGGAACTGATTCTTTATCAGCAGTGCCGGCGGTAATAGTTTGCCAGTGCACCGCTGAGATTGGCGTCGTTTCCCTGTCTGGAAGCTGTGATTTCCGCATGCCTTACCTTAAACGGGAAAACTGAGAATAACTGTTCAAATTGTTTTTGTATGCCCTCAATGAACAGCGGGTTTGCGCTGATTCCACCGCCGATCACGATTGTTCCGGGATCATACGCAAACTGCAGTGTAAACAGGACTCCCGCAAATTTCCTGCAATAGGATTCAAACAGAGTTGAAGCCTCCTCATGACCGGATTCCACCATTGCCATAAAGCTTTCTCCGGTCAGTGACGGATCTGACAGCTGGTTTCTGAATGTCTGTGTAAATCCTTCCATTCCGCACTGATTGCCGAAAAATAAACTGAACCCGAAATCCTGTGCACTGCCGCAGAGCGCCATGGATAGTTCACCTGCGTAATTGTGTGAACCGCGAAGAATTTCACCTTTGTGTACCAGAGCCGATCCGATTCCGGTGCCCACCACGATCACAAGACCGAACTCTTCGTCTTTCAAAGTGCCGTTTTCCGCTTCCGCAAGGGCAGCGCATCTCGCGTCATTTTCGATGCTTACCGGTACATGATATCTGCTTCCCAGAAACTCAATCATGTTGACATTGTTGTTGTACTGCAAGGCACCGCCCTGCGAGATCATCCCCGTGTCAGGATCGATCGTGCCAGGAAGGCTGATTGCAATGCCGTCATACTTTCCGGCATGGAACAGCTCATCAATGCATGCGGTGAAATCGTCGAGGCTTTTGCGCGGCGTGGGTACTTTCCCTTTTTCGCACAGCCGATACCCCTCTGCGGACGCCCATTTAATGAATGTTCCGCCAATATCCAGCGCCAGTATACTCATATACACTCCTCCATTTCTGTCATGTGCATCTCTTTATTTTGAAGATTGAATTGAAAATGATATGTTCCGGCGGTAAGACTGTATTCCTGATTGTCCGGCAGTGTCAGATGCGCTTCTGTTCCGGATGGAACCTGACACGTATAACTGACATGATCGCCATCGCGCTGCCAGCGGGAGAGGATTGTTCCGCATTGAGTCTTATAGCTGCCCTCAGCCCAGGTCAGACTTCCTCCGGTCACGGGACTCAGTTCAAATTCCTTAAATCCCGGTTTTACAGGTCTGATCCCTGCCACGTACTCAAACAGGAACTGACATACCGCGCCTAAGGAATAGTGGTTGAAACTGTCCCTGAAGACATCCATGCCGTTCCAGTTTTCCAGCATTGTGGTCGCACCGAGTGTGACGGGATGAAGCCAGGAGGGAGCGGCTTTCTGTTCCAGCAGCTTAAAAGCTTCTTCTTTTAATCCGCTGTCACACAGCACTGGCAATAAGATTCCTGTGGAAAGAAATCCGGTATTCAGATGATATTCCGCCGCTTCGATTTCTTTTTTCAGCTGCCGAATCACCAGCGGCTTTTTTTCTTCGCTGACCATGTCATAGGCAAGCGCCCTGACATAGGCGGCCTGATGGCCTTCCTGAATGGTACCGTCTTCTGCGATCAGATAGCGGTCATAGGCATACTTCAGCTGGGCTGCCTTCTGTTTATAGAATTTCGCATCTTCTGTCTTTCCCAGCACTTCTGCCATATAAGCAAGCAGATCACAACTGTGTTTTGTACAGGCGGTCGCTGTTTCAGGTTTGCCATACTTTGCCATATGACGGACGAAGTCTTCCGGTTTGCCGCCGTTTGCGAATAATTCAATGACTTCTTTTGCCGGAGGAAGCGGCTCATTCCATTCACCATAATGAAATCGGGTGTCATAGATCAGATCACCTTCCGCGTTTTTGTACCACTCCTCCTCTTTATAGAGAGGATTGGCTTCCTTCATGCAGTTCAGAGAGAAGTTTACCCACCTCTTGGCGGTTTCATAGTGGTTTGCCAGAATTGTTTTGTCTCCATACATCTGATAGAGCTGATACGGAATCACGACTGAACTGTCACCCCAGCCCACCGAGTCTTCGCCGATATTGCCCTCTCCCTGCGGACCGGCAAGAGCCATATCCGGCCTTGTTTTCCGGACTTCGATCAGTTCATCCGGATTGTGAACACTTGAAGTGGACGGAAAAGTGATTCCGAGCTTTCCGGAGGCAAACTGTTCTATGGTCTGATCCTTCAGCCACTTTTCATAGAAAGTCTTAACATTCATGAAATATGCGGAAGTACGGCAATAGATTGCCGCGTCTCCTGTCCATGCGTTCTTTTCCCTGGTCGGGCAGTCTGTTGCGACATCCAGAAAATTGCCTTTCTGCGACCATCTGGCATTTTCAACCAGTTTGTTGATCAGTTCATCGGAACATCTGAAATCACCGGTTTCTTCCATGTCGGAATAGACGGCGATGGCTTTGAACTCTGCATCTTCAATACCTTCCACAAGTACATATCGAAATCCGAACCATGTGAAATACGGTTTGTATTCTTCCGCCTCTGCGCCTTTGCAGATATAGGTGACCTCCTGAAAACGATCCAGACCGCCATCGCAGTTGGCAGTGGAGAAGTTTCCATTCAGATCCAGACCCTCGCCATGTTTCAGACGGACTGTCTGACCCGGCTTTGTATGGAACAGTTTCATGGATACATAGCCTGCGATGTTCTGGCCGAAGTCAATTACCAGATTTCCCGATGCGTCTTTGAAAGGTTTGCCTTCAAACACTTCGTGCTCAGTGACCGGAACGCCTTCCGTTTCAATGAGTGTTCCTTCTGTATGTTCATGGCACACAGCAGCTTTGACCCAGCTGTTCAGTTCTCTTCGGTGATCGAAGACTTCACCTTTGAGATAATCAGAAGAAATCAATTTTCCGGCAGTGACATCAAACGATGTATCTGTCGGAATGGTGACTGTTTCGCTTTCATAGCGGAGTGTGATCTCGCCTTTTAAGGAAAGTGTATAACCGAAATTGTTATGCCATCTCCACCAGCCGTCCCCGACTGTTGTCTGCCAGACATTTGTCCCTTCGTTTACAAGAGCTGTAATGTCATAGGTCTGATACTGAATCCGGTGATAATAGCTGGTAAAGCCGGGCGTGAACCGGTGATCTGTCACTTCTCTGCCATTGATCTCAGTATGGTAGATTCCGTGAGAAGTCACCGTCACAGAAGCGGAAAGAAGCCCTGCTCTGACTTCAAATGACTTCCGGAATACCGGAATCAGCGGATTCTGTTTTGTGTCCTGCGGATGTGAGATCCACAGCGCATTTGTGCTGATCATGATAACTCCCTGCTGAGTGCCAGAATTCTGGCGGCGCATGTTTCAAGATCCTCTCTTGAGATTTCTTTGTTTTCCAGTGCTTGTGCGATCCGGTCGCAGTCAGGCTGTGAGCCCGGCATAATCCAGTCATTGCCGCTTTTGATACACAGTGCGGCGTCACTTGCGCCATAGGTTCCAAGATTCAGACGGTCACTGGTTGTTCCCCAGTCAGTCATGACGACTCCTCCGAAGCCCCATTCTTTTCTCAGAACGGTTGTCAGAAGATCATAATGGTTTGCGGTATGAGTTCCGTTAAGAAGATTGTAGGAAGACATGATGCATTTGGGTGCTGACTGCTTGATGCAGAGCTCAAATCCTTTTAAATAGATTTCTCTCAAAGCTCTTTCGGAAACGATACTGTTGGAGCCAAAGCGGTTGTATTCCTGGTTATTGCAGGCAAAGTGCTTGATCGTCACGGAACATTTCTCATGTTTCTGAACACCTCTGACAACCGCTGCCGCTGTCAGACCCGATACCACCGGATCCTCAGAGCAGTATTCAAAATTGCGGCCGCATAACGGCATTCTCTGAATATTCAGAGCTGGAGCCAACCAGATATTGATTCCGTAAATTTCCATTTCTTCGCCGACGATATCCCCGCAGATTTCCGGAACCTGCGGATTGAAAGCCTGGGCAAGCGCAGTACCGATCGGAATTGCGGTAGTGAACTGATAATACTTTTTCTCAGATTCACTGATTTTTCTGATCGTGTCGATCTTTGCCTGCACAACAGATCTGAGCGGTTCATCAAGAAACTGCACAATGTTTTCCATCGCCGCAAATTCATTGCCGAAAGCCGCACCGTCTTTGAGGATGTAGCTGGTTGCCAGACGCAATCCGGCCGGACCGTCCGCAAGGATCAGTTTTCCAAAGCCTTTTTCGCTGAAGAAATCCGGGCTTTCCGCAGCTGCGCCTGCCACCGCGTTGCCGGCATTTCCGATAATGGAAGTACTGCTGTTTTCATCAAATCTGCCGATACATGTCCGAATCAGTTCTTCATCCGTAAAACCAGAGAGAGCGATCTGTTCGTTCTCAGGATATGGCATCCTGTTTCTGTCAAAGTGACCGATGTCTTTCAGTCCCCGAACATCCGCCTCGAAGACTTTCAGTCCTTCTTCATCCGTTTCAGGAAGAAGAACGGATCTGTCTTCAAAACCGGTATTGATATGCAGAGCTGTTGTTTCAAGGACGTTGACAGTCTCATTTACTCTGACTGCGCAGACGTTCATACTGTCCGCGATGATCCGGTAATCTCCTTTTTCCAGAATCCAGGCAGACTGTTCCTCACTGTAAGAAGCCATGTTTTCCAGTGGCAGACGAAGTGTGATCTCCTCACTTTCACCCGGCTGCAATTCATGTGTCTTTCCATAGGTTCCAAGTTCCTTCAGCGGCTTGTTCAGTGTTCCCTTGGGAGCACTGTAATAAAGAAGAACCGCTTCCTTTCCCTGGAAATTGCCTGTGTTCATAACTCTGACAGTGACAGAGAGCTCATTGTCTTTCAGCTCTGTGTGAGTGATTTCTTTGGTAAATTCCGTATAGCTGATTCCATAGCCGAACGGGAACAGGGGCTTGCAGTCTGCTGTGTCATAATAACGGTAGCCGGCATAGATTCCTTCTTTGTAGCAGGTATCGTTGAGATCGTAATTCTGAATCACATCACAATCTTCCGCTTTGATCCAGGTGGCAGTAAGTTTTCCGGAAGGAAAGCTTTTGCCAAGGATAATATCAGCCAGCACATCGCCGGTTACCGTCCCCAGCTGTCCCAGCAGCAGAATGTTTTCAACGCTGTCTGTAACTGGTGAAAGATCAACCGGACCGCCCACATTCAATACAAGAAGGAACCTTGCATATTTCTCAGCGCAGCGGTGAATGTCTCTGACTTCATCATCCGTCAGAAGATAATCACCTTTCTTGATCTGCCGGTCGGATCCTTCGCCGCTGTTTCTTGCCAGAACGTAAACGCAGACATCCGCATCGGAATCGATCGGAAAATCATATTCCGGTTCATCCGGCGTTTTGCCAAGTGCCGCCGCAATCACCGGTATCTTTTTCTTTTCCGCTTCTTCCCTGATCTGCCGGTAAAACTTTACGGTATTATCCGCTTTGCATGCGTCATATCTGTCCATCCAGTCTTTCGAGACGATCGTAAAGCCTGCTTTTTCCATGCCTTCTTCGCAGGTCGTAAAATGACGGACGTTCACATCGCCGGAGCCGGTTCCGCCTTTTATGGTCTGTCTGGCGCCGCTGCCGTATAAAGCGAGTTTACACGGTCCGTTCAAAGGAAAGTCACCGTTTTTCTTTAAAAGAACGGTGCACTCCGGAGCGATTATTCTGAGTGCTTCGTTATGTCTGATTTCAAAATCTCTGACTGTCTTGTCTGTGAATCTCTGCATGTCTGTTCTCCTCATTCCAGTTCATTGACAATACCGTGCAGAACGGTATCAATCTCTTTGATTTCCTTCGGTGCCATCTGCAGCATTTCCATGATCTCACTGACCGTGTTTTTGCTTAAGACAAGCTGCAGTCCTTCCAGCTGGTAGCCTCTTGCCTTTGCGACAAGAGCCATGCCGTCGTACATCGGTCTGAGCAAAGTCTGGACTTCCTCATTCTGTTTTTTCATATGGCCAAGCGAACATGCGATACTCAATACCGGAGCATAGTCCGCATTCAGCGACACTCTCTGTTCCGGCTCTTCAAAGCCGTGATAGGTCAGTTTTCCGAGTGTCTCTTTCAGCCAGCCGATACTGTCTTTTGTCCAGTTGGGAACTCTTTCCGAGACGCCGTTGGTGATGACCCAGTCTTCACCGGTCGAGAAACCATGGCTGCCGAAAGAATAAATATGGCTTTCAAACGGAATATCGTGTTCGGCTAACGCAAGTTCCATGCGCAGAGTGTTTGTGATATCCACTGTCTTGTCATCACGGCAGGCAGCGAAGAAGCACGGACATGTTTCCCTTGTGACATTCTGATACGGATACGGCATGCCGGGCTGGCACATATCCACGATATCTTCAAGAATCGCAGGATAGACCAGAACCGCGGCGGCAGGTCTGTGCTTTGCCTGAGTGGCAGCGACAGCCGCCAGATGGCCACCGGCGGAGAAACCGGAAATGACGATCTTATCAGCATCGATATGCCATTCTTCGCTTCTGCTCCGGATGATTTCCATCGCTTCTTCATAATCTTCCAGAGGCATCGGCCACTTTCCCTTTTTGTTGGTGGTGTATCTCAGGATAAAGGCCTGATAGCCGGCCTGAAGATATGTCATGGCGACCGGATCCGCTTCCCTGTCGGAGCACATGGCATAACCGCCGCCCGGCATTACCAGCATGGCCGGACGTTTCTCAAAACCGAATTCTCCGCCTGCTTCCTGAATATATGCGGTCAGAGTGACATTTCTTTCTTCGTTCATTACGATCACTTCGCTTTTCATCATGCTTTCCTCCAGATCTTTTTCAATTCTTCGGCAATATAGTTTTCTGCTTCTTTTGCGTAAGCTTCCTGCGCGGGATTTTTCGCGTCCTGATCAGGGTATTCTTTATGGTTGACTTCAAGGAATCCGTGCAGTGCTTTTTCCCACACTCTGAATTCTGTACTGACTCCCGCTTCTTTCAGCAGTTCATTGTATTTTCGCGAATGTTCTGTCAGCGGATCTGTCCCGCAGCACGCAAAGACAGCCGGCGCGATTCCTTTCAGCTGTTCTCCGGCAGCAGCAACAGGTGAAATATACGGATCATTTGCCGATACGCCTTCCGGGAAGAAGACCTCTTTCATGACATCCATGGTCTTATCATCGAGCAGGCCGTTGAATTTCGTGAAATCCAGGAACGGATAGCACAACACCTGGGCAGAAAGATCAATGCCCTGATCATGGAGGATCAGCGTGGATGCCGCGGCCAGATGGCCGCCGGCTGAGAATCCCATGACAGCAAATCTCCCTTTGTCGAGCTGATATTCTTCGCTGTGATCCAGGAAGTATTTCACTGTATCCGCAATCTCATTCTGCGGATACGGAAACGGATGGATATCCAGTTTGGTGTAATTGATGTTGACAATAAAGGCACCGCACTTTTCCGCCATGTCCAGGCAATAGGAATCCAGCTCGCTGGCGTCGCAGCCGACCCAGGCACCGCCATGGATGTTGAAGATCACCGGGTAAGGCGCTTCTGTATTGTGCGGACGGTACAGGAAGACATTCACAGGATCCGCATTTTTTCTTTTGACCTGAAGCATTTCCCCTTTTGTGTCTTTCCACACTTCCTGTTCTCTTTTGAGGCGGATCATCTTTTTCATCATTTCCGTTTTCAGGCTCATATGCTTATCCTTCCGTTTTCTTCTGCCCATACATTCCGTACAGACGGCGGGCCATATCCGCCTTGTAGCGGAAACAGTCTTCTCTGAGCCTGTTCTGCAGCGGCATTTCTTCCGCTTTGTCCGTGCCGAAACCGTGATAGCCCTCTTCGTATTTTTTCAGATCAGCAAGTTTTCCGTGTGCTCTGAGCAGCTGCGCATAGCGCTCTCCCTGGGGATGCAGAGGATCTTTCCCGCAGACGATGATGACAGCCGGAGACAGCTTTTCCAGGGTTTCTTCTGTGATCCTGGCCGCCGGGGAAAGAACTTCACTGTCCAGAGGAATCTCCGGCGGATAGAGGGAAAACATCATGTCATACAGTTTGTTTCCTTCCGGGAAATCAACCGGGATACTTCCGGTGAAATCCAGGAAAGGCACTTCCATGATCTGTCCGGCAATCTGAATATCTTCCTTTGCCAGCAGGATCGCCGATCCGGCTGTGAGATGGCCGCCGGCGCTGCCGCCGGAAAGCACGATTCTGTCCGGATCAATGCCGAGCTGTTCCGCGTTTTTCTTCAGCCATTTCACCGTATCGACGACCTCTTCCTGGGGATACGGGAAACTCCTGTCGTACAGCCTTTTGTAATTGACGTTGACAACAAAGGCTCCCAGCTCTTCGCTCAATCTCTGGCAGTAGCGATCATCATCAACCGCGTCCATGCCGACCCAGGCGCCGCCATGGATCTGTACAAACACCGGAGCGTTTTTCTGTTCCTTCGGAAAGTAAAGAATCACTTCCACCGGCTCTTTGCCTTCCCGTTCTATTTTTGCCCTCTGGCCGATGACAGGATCCGTCGCATAATGCTTATTGACCCTGTGAAAGCGTGCGTTGAATATTGTCTTTTTAATGAAGTTCATCGGATTCATATTCTGCCTCAATTTCCAATTTGCCTGTTCCCCTGATCACGGCCGCTGCCCGTCCCTGCCAGGTTTTTATGGTTCTTCCAAAATAGTCTTCATCACTTTCCGGGTCAGCTGATCCAAGCCCCAGAAGTTCCGGATTGTTTTCTTTACTGACCGTCACTTTCACAGTCACATCCGGATTCAGAATTCCTGAATCATCCACGACTGTGAATTCAATGATTCCTTCTGCTGTTTCTTTCTGTTCCACATGCACATCATAAGAAGCGGAAACCAGTTCATCTGTTTCTGCCGGCTGTCCATTGCGGAAGTTGACAGCTCTGATGATTCCCGGTTCAAACACGGCTGTAAAGAAAGCTTTGTCACAGACGGTCTTTTCTTTCCCGATCAGTCTTTCATTGATATAGAGTTCCACTTCATCCGCATCGGAATAGACTTCCACTGTGACCGGGTTTCCTTCCTGTCCGCGGTAATTCCAGCGTCTTTCCGCATCGCTCCATCCCCATTTTGTCGGTGCCTGTTTCTCACCGTAATGGGCTGGATTCTGTACGGCGATATAAGGTTCTTTTCTGAGTCCCCAGACAATCTCTCGCCAATAAGAGACAGGTCTGCGGTTTCCAATCAGATCAAAATCTCCGCAGCCGGCTGAGCGCCAGGGATATTTTCCGTAAAGATCATTGCTGTCGCCCTCGCCATAGCGGAGCTGGCCGACGCCGGCCTCACCCAGATAATCCCAGGCTGCCCAGCCGAAGTCGCCGATGATCTGCGGATGTTTCATGCACAGCCGCCAGTTTTCATACAGGGCGGCAGGATAGCACTCAGTTCCCAGAATGATACGCTGCGGATACTTTCTGATATCCGTTTCATAGCGGAATTCAGCGTAGTTGTATCCGGCGATGTCAGTCTGGCTGAAAGCTTCTTCCAATGGTTCTTCCATTTCATCTGACATCAGAACTTTGTAGAGTTCCTCCATATTGCCGTTGAGAATGGAATTGATATCAACTCCTGCTTTTACGGCAAGTTCAGGTATTTTATCCAGCATGGCAAGAATCATATTGATGGAGTTGACTGTATATCTTGTCTGATCCAGGCTGCGGATCAGGTCAGAGATTTTTCTGCCGTACTGCACTTCATGAGGATCGCTGACCTCACAGATTTCATTGCCGATGGAGTAGATGATGACAGAAGGATGATTGTACGCCAGCCTCACCATATCTTCCGTATCCTGCTTCCAGTCACTGCGGAATTCACAGGAGTAATCTCCTTCCACTTTCGGAGCAGTCCATGCGTCGCACAATTCCAGCATCACCAGCATGCCCAGCTCATCGCAGGCTTCCAGCACAGTCCGGCTTGTGGGGAAATGGGCGCAGCGGATGGCATTGTATCCGGCTTCTTTGAGTTTTCTGATCCGCCGGTATGTCATCTCTTTATGTTCGATTCCACCGATGATTCCATGATCCTGGTGAACGCAGCCGCCGCGGAGTTTTGTTTCCTCGCCATTGATCCGCAATCCTCTGAACGGATCCAGAGAGAGGGTACGGATTCCGAAACGGACTGTTTCGGTGTCATATCCGCACAGTTCTGTCTGACATTCATACAGAGACGGGTTTTCAGTACTCCACAGGCGCGGATTCTTTATATGGAAACGAAGTATTACCGTCTTTGTTTCTCCCGGTTCCATTGTGACTGTCGTTCTGATTTCTTCGTTTCCGATCCGGTGTGCAAGCTGTAAAGATGCGCGTGATCTCAGACGGTTAGCGATTTCAGTGCTGATGTTCAGCTCAGCTGATTCTTTGTCCGCATGCAGGACTGTCACTTTCACACCATGGGGCACAATGAATACATCTTTTCCCCTGTACAGCCAGACATCCCGGTAGATGCCGGTTCCCGGATACCAGCGTGAAGAAGGAACACTGTTTCTGACCAGTACTTTCAGTAAGTTTGAACCCTGTCTGACATATTGAGACAGATCTGTCAGCAGCGGCGTATATCCGTTTGCGTGCTGTGCAATCAGGCTGCCGTTGAGATAAACGGAAGCGTTTTTATAGATTCCTTCAAATTCAAGGAAGAGTGTTTCAGATACATCATCCACAGTGAATGTCTTTGTATAACAGGCGGATGTATATGGATAGTATCCTGACGCATTGCCGGCGGGTGCATGTTCATCCCGCTTCTGACGGATCATCGCGTCATGAGGAAGTGTTACTTTCTCTGCCGCTGTTTCTCCCCGGATCGTTTTTTCAAGCGCTGTCCCGATGCCTTTCTGATACAGCCATTCCTCATTGAATCTTTCCTTTTTCATAAGTCTGTCCCTCCCCGTTTTCATCTGATACAAATGTATCACAGCGGTATCTTATGAGACAATTGTTTCATAGAAAATGAGACACCGGAAAGGTGTTTGTATCAGATGCATCCAAAGAAATCATGTCAGAGAACTGGCATAAAAAAGATATGTACCCAGGCAGGCCGGAGCCGGTAAGAGGATACATATCATATGCGCTGTTCTGATTGGTTTTTTCACCGCAGGTGCGCCAGGCCGATCTTCAGCATTTCACCATTGACCCCTTTTTCCATCCATTCAGCTGCTGTGATGCCTTCTTCACGGACAGTGAAGGCGGCGGAACTTGCCAGGATGCAGTGTGCTGTGAGATCCGCCTCCTTATAAGCGGGTTCAGGTTTGTAAAAGTAAAACAGTCCTATGTCAGGAATTGCGGCCATAAGAGCATCTGCCATATCCACAAGATGCTTCTGAAAACGGTCACCTGTTTTCCTTGCCGGATTCCAGTTTCCGTCTTCTTCCAGATAGCCGACATACTGGGTCAAAGCCCAGTCACGGCTGGAGCAGCAGTACATGATTTTAACTTCCGGGCGTTTGTTATGCAGGGCAATGAGACTGTCGGTGACGATTTCCGTACCGGTCAGTCTTGCGCTGATCTCTTCCGGTGCATCCCAGACTTCGCGCGCAATGGTCTGCCAGTTATTGTGCATCATGGCACTGTCGCATATAACCGTAACATCATGACAGGCCGGAAATTCACCGATGATATCATCTGCCAGCAGTGCCGTTCCGAATGCGCCGGCGGAAAAACCGGTGATAATCAGCTTTTCAGGATTTGGAACCAGTTCCCTGACTTTTTCAAGCAGCAGCCTGTAATTGATGTATCCGTGATGTCTGAGAATCTGAGAGTTTCCATTCAGGTCCGTATAGGGATAATCATTGCGGCCGCAGTGGAAGTCGCCCGTAGTATAGGGAAACACGGCAACCATCCAGTCACGGAACGGATTCTTTTTTGAGCGTCCGTTGGTTCCTGTACGCAGCAGAATGTCGGCAGTTTCCGCCTCAACGGCATAGAAGTTCTGCTTATCTCTGTTTCCCGGTTTATTCGGCCGGGCTGCTGTATACTCATTGAAAGAGACGCCTCCGCCGCAGAATGACAGCATCAGTTTGTTTTCTTTTCCCGGACGGATGCAGCCGTAAACCGGCTTGTTTTCAGCTGTTACGGCTCCTTGCGGCCAATACTCATAGCCCTTGCCGATTTCAGGCGTTTCAGGCAGCTCAGGATAACGGAAGGCCGTAATCAGACGGTAAACCAGTCTGTCTTTCAGAGTCCAGCCGCCGGTATCCGGAATGATTTTATGTTTTCTCATATCACTCTTCCCCGTCATCTTTTTTGAACGGTATTACCTTTCGCTCCCATGCTATTCCGTTTTCTTTGAAAGCGGCGAGCGGCGGGAACTTTTTAAAGGCGACCGGACAGATTTCATCCGGTGCTTTGCCTTCTTCAACCCAGGCCTTTAAAGTTAATAACCCCAGATGCTTTTCATCCTTCGGTACAGCCGGCATTCCGTAGACAAAGTCCTGAACACCCGGGCCGCCGGTGATATGGGCCATGCCCGGCAGTAAGAACATGCGGAAGAAATCAGACGTATCTCCCATTGTCCTCTGAACATCTTTGTAATAACGGATGGAACTGGTCATCGGGATGATCGGATCAGCTGTGCCGTGCACGAGCAGAAGTTTTCCGCCATGGTTTTTAAAGGCCGTTAAATCAGTACTGACCGCATCCAGATGGGAAGACAGTGCTTCACGCACAAGTTTCCCATCCCGGTTCAGATCAAAGTCCATGAAATTGAAGTCTTCACCAAGTACCCAGCGGAACAGGTAGAAAAAGCTTTTGTCAAAGTTTTCCTTTTCACAGCGATGGACCAGCGCCATCCCGCTTCCTTCGCTTCCCGGTGTAAGTGTTCCCTCATAGACGCCCGGCAGGCCTTTATATACCGCCATTAATGCATCAAGCTGTGTCTTATCCACGCCGGCATCTTTCAGCAGTTCGCGGGTAACCATGATCTTGTCAGGCCTGTAAAAGAATTTATCTTTATTGCGGCGCTGCCCTTCTGCAGCGCATTTCTTCAGGAAAGTTCTGACCAGCTTCTTTTCCTGTCTTTTCGTAAAAGGACGGACTCCTTCGGCATTCAGACGCTGCCAGTCCCAAAGAAATGCCAGGTGCAGATTAACGCGGTCATAAGCCGGCGCACATGCCAGAATGCCATCATAATCCTCCGGATAACGCTGCGCTTCGCTCAGCGCCTGCTGTCCCCCTGTTGATCCGCCGATAAAGTAGGAATGACGGACCTGTTCGCCATAGTATCCTGCCGTAAGGGCCTTGCCCACAGCAGTCATGATATGAGTGGCGCGGTGCCCGAAGTCATTCCAGACCGCTTTGTTGTCAATACCGCAGTCCGGACCTGCGGAAGTGCCCAGATCCGTTGTGACTGCGGCAAATCCCAGTTTCAGGGGACCCGCCAGCATCATCGGCAGGATCATTCCGGCTGCACCGCCATTGCCGACGCCGGCCAGATCGCCGTTCCATCCGGAAACCGGCAGCCACAGTTCAATTCTGATATTGCTTTCCGAAACAGGTCTTGCCGTTACACAGACGGCAACATGCTCAGGAATGTTTTTCATCGGCATCACCGGAATGCTTTTATCGTCACCGGCAGGAACCGTTTCCGCCCGGGTGATTTCACAGTTTTCCGGCAGAAAGCGCGTCAGTCTTTCTTTCAGATCGGTCATGATCACTCACCTGTCATTAATACTTTCTGCTCAGCTGAGCCTCACACTCTTCACGTGTAATCTGCCCGGCATTGCATTTGGACATCAGTTCAGCGTCTTTGTCCTTCAGGTTATAGAACAGATAGAGCAGAACTGCTGAGATTCCGAATCCGGCCGCAGGGATGAGATAGCCAAGATTCCAGAGAGTATTGAGCGCAGCCGCCGACTGTGTCACGCCCTGGGCAGCCAGGTCAGCGAAGCTGTCCCCGACGACTTCCTTCCAGCCGGAGGCCGCAAGAATGTACAGGGCAACAGAGCCGACCAGACCTGTTAACGCTTTGTTCAGGAATGACTGCAGTGAATAGAAGATTCCCGAACAGTCTTTACCTGTTTTATACCGTGTATATTCAATTGTGTCCGGCGCAATGTATGTTCTGACCACACTGATGAGTGCGTTGGGGATTGCGCACAGGCCGCCGAGAACAATGAACAGTATTTTGTTGTCGCGGCAGAAGAAGTAAATAATCAGAGTCGCAGCTGCCAGCAGGACGAAGATGAATGCGAGAAGATTTCTCTTGCCGAACTTATCTGCCAGTTTGCCGCAGAAGGCGCTGAGAATAATACCCGGCACAAACCCTATCAGCATAACGTAAGTCAATATCATGGAATCGTGGAAAATATAGAAGCCGATAAAACCTTCCACGGCAGTACGCGTGCAGAGAAGGGTTGAAATGATAACGGCCAGGAAATAAACCATGATGTATTTGTTTGTGAATACACAGTTGATCATGTCTTTGAAGGAATACTTTTCCTGCGATCCCTCGTTTTCAACATTCTTAAGTTCTGTATTATGTTCCTGTACCTTGAACACCATAGGAATCATGAAGACCAGGAAGATCAATGCGCCGCCGACACCGATATTTTTCAGAGGAACACCGAATCTTTCGCTTAACAGTGCGGAAACGACCACTGACATTCCGATCGCGGCGATGACTGTGATGACACCCTTCACGGTCAGAATGCTGTTTCTCTCGGATGGACTGTCCGTAAGCGTTGTGATCATGGACTGCATCGGCACCTCTGTAAGTGTGCATGTAAAGTCATAAAGCAGATATGTCACAAAGAACCAGATAATCTTCACTGAATCCGGTGCATTCTTCGGCATCATGAAGAACAAAATTGTCGCAAAAGGGAAAGTCCAGAAGAACAGACGATACCATGGCATGTACTTTCCTTTGCCGGCAAACCGCTGAACCAGTTTCCATTTTTTAATATCAATTTTGTCGATAATGAAGCCAAACAGCACATCATCCACTGAGTCAATGATTTTGACAAACAGGATCGAAGTGGCCAGTGACACGGTACTGATTCCCTGGAACATAAGGAACATGGTCATGTATGATCCGACCAGTGAAGTGCAGAACAGACGTGCTGTGTCGCCGACATAATACCAGTTCTTTTCCGAACGACTGAGCTGCCAGTCCGGATGCTTGTTGATTTTTTCCTTTGCCATTGTCTTTCTCCCTAAATATGTTTTTCAATAAATGACATCATTCTGTTAAATGCTTCGTCTGCGTGAGGTTCTTTTCCAACGTTGTCCATATATCCATGGGGAAGGTTTTCTGACGGAAAATACACCAGATCGTTCGGTACATGAATCTGATCCAGCACTTTCTTCAGCTCTCTTCCCTCTTTGATAAAGAAGCCGTTATCCCCTCCCTCATTGGAAGCATTGATCCAGCTTGGAATATAGGAATCCCTGAGATAGTTCTTTGCGTTGATCATTGCCGTATCTTCCGGCGTGTTCTTCTTCGCCCCGGTCCAGCAGCCCAGCATGGCATACATCTTTGAATCAAATACGGATGAATCAAGAGCCGCTTCATCGATTGCCAGAACTCTGAGGTTTTCTTTTGTCATGACCGGCTTCACGTCCAGCTTGCCGGCATACTCATCACTGCATACGCAGGCAGCGTAGATTTCAGTCATGTCCGCTCCGGCGCTGCCGCCTGACAGGCATACATGGTTCATATCAAGTCTGTATTCCTCCTGATGATCCAGAAGGAAACGGAACAGCTCATCCAGCTGGCGGATCTGGGAAGGAAATCTGTACTGTGGCGCCAGTGCGTAGTCCGCGTTGACCAGCGCGTATCCCTGTTCAATGATCTTCATCAGTTTGCCTGTCTTTTCTTCTCCTGCCGAAAGAGGATCACCAGAGCTTTTGTTTCCGAAGATGAAGCCGCCGCCATGGAGATAAACAACGACCGGATACTTTTGATCTGTATTGTCCGGCAGCCAGATGTCCGCGAAGCTGTTGGGATAATTCTTTCCATAGCAGACATCGTTATGCAGGATCACGCCGTTATCCATCTGAACTTTTCCCGGTTCTTTCCAGGGGTTCCATTCATTCGGCTTATGCCCCTTGTATGCTGTTGAGTAAATTATTTTCTGCAGTCCTCTGCAGATCATGTCGTTAATCCATCTGCTCATATGTGTCCTCCAGCAGTTTCATTCCGATATTTTCCTGTTTTCCCAGGATTGCCTCTTTGATCCACTGTGCGCAGCTGGTTCCTTCGATCCGGTAATCATAGAAGACCGGATCCTGCAGGAGGCAGTGCTTTGTAAGACCTGTTTCCTTCTGTTTTTTCTCAGGACAGTCAGTGATATAAAACTGTGCCTGCGGGATTGTTTCTTTCATTTCCTTCACAGTTGCGGCAAACCATTCCTGAAATCTTTGACCGCTTTCTTTTGTGAAAGTGAATTGTCCGTTTTCAATATAGTTGATCATCCTGGACAAGCCTTCATCACGTATTGAGCAGGTCACCAGGATTTTCACTCTGTCCTGTCTCTCCTTGCTTAAAGCCTGCAGGGCGTCGAGTGTGATGCTGTCCGAATGAATCCGGTCTGTAATCTTTTCGGGGGATTTCCAGACATTCTCTGCGATGTCATGCCAGCCTTGAAGCGGGAAGAAGCCGCTGTCAATCACGCTGATGATGTTTCCGCATTCCGGATAAAGCTCCATGACATCGTCTGTCAACAGCGCTGCTCCGAAGGCGCCTCCCGAGCAGCCGGTAACGGCGATGCATTCAGGATCGGGCACAAACTTCATGACGGTTTCCATTGCCTTGCGGTAATTGGTATAGCCATGGTGATGGCAGATCCTCTGTGAGCCATCCTGGGCTGTGTAAGGGAAGTCTCCTGTTCCGGCATGGAAATCACCGGTATCGTAGATCAGAATCAGTTTCGACCAGTCCCGGAAAGGATTCTCGTTTCTTTCCGCGAAGATCCCGCTGTTCAATCTGAGATCCGTAAACAGATCCATATGGATGGTATAGAAGCCAAGGTCTCTGTCTTTTGAATAAAGAGAAGCGGGATGAGCAGCGGTGTACTCATTCCAGCTGACGCCGCCTCCCATGAAGAAGATCAGAAGTCTGTTTTCACTGCCCAGTCTGAAATCCGCGTAGGTCTTTTCCCCATTGGCAGCCAGGCAGCCATCCAGAGGGATCCGCACCCATTTACCTGTTTCCGGTTTTCCCTTCAGCTGAGGCAGACGTTTCTTTTTCAGATACGGTGTCAGCACTTTCAGCCATAACGGCTCTTTTTCCCATTGTTCCAGTTTCATCTCTTACCGCCTCAAGCCTTCTTTAACGGGATCGATTACAATCGAAGGTCCCTTGTGTTTTGTGTCTTCTTCAGCCCATACCTGCAGCGGTGTGACGCCCGGAGCGAATGCACCGCCTTTCTGCTTTTTCCCATGTGAGAATCCGGGATGTTCTGCCACATGGATCCAGTCTTTGAGATCTTTGCGGCCAAACAGCTGCAGGCTATGTCCGGTCAGAATGGTTTCAAAATCATATTTCTCCAGTTTGTGAAGACTGGCAGCGTATGCCGCGGTATCCGTGGATTCCGGCAGATAGAGCCATGTGGCGGGATTTGCGCCATCGGATGTAATCATCAGTTTCTTCTCTTTGAAGTAAACCGCGATACTGCCCTGTGTGTGACCCGGAATCTCAATGACCTGCACAGTCAGGTCTCCCAGGTCAAACGTGTCTCCTTCTTTGACGAAATGCCAGTTGGAAAAATTCATTCTTCCTTCATCCGTGTCTTCGGGATGCTTCGGCACCAGAATCCGCCAGAAGAAGATTTTATTGAACACTTTCAGCGTTTTCTCCATGTAGCGGTGGAATGAAGGCTCATTGTGCTGCTTATAGATCGGTGCGTCTTTTTCATGAATGTGTACCGGTGCATTGAACCAGAAGTTTCCGCCGGTATGATCGATATGACCGTGTGTATTGAATACAATCAGCGGCAGATCCGTGAATTCCCTGATATATGTTTTCAGATCCGCGAATCCGTAAGCTGTATCAACGACACATGCTTTTTCTTTTCCGATAA
>JAUNEN010000024.1:0-5421 GCA_030525525.1 Erysipelotrichaceae bacterium | reverse complement strand
AGATCCGCGAATCCGTAAGCTGTATCAACGACACATGCTTTTTCTTTTCCGATAACCAGGAAACAGGCAACGCCGGAAGATGTAATTCCATAGACGCCATCCATCAGTTTTCTGCACTTATATGTCTTTTTGAGTTCTTTCTCCATGACCCTTTCCTCCGCTTGACTTTCATCTGATACATTTGTATCATAACAGCGTGATGTGAGACAATTGTTTCACAGAAAATGAGACACCGGAAAGGAGTTTGTATCACATGAATCCCCAGGAAAAAAACACTTATGTAAAACAGGAGATCACCAAAGCGCTGGTCAGCCTTATGAAAAAGAAAAAAATCACTGATATCTCAATCAGTGAAATATGCGACAAGGCGCAGGTAGGCAGGGCTTCGTTCTACCGTAATTACGATTCGAAGGAAGAAGTCATTGAAAAATACACGGAATCTCTCATTCTGACATGGGCAGACGAAATTGACATGGATCCGGCTGCGAACATTTACAATTTCTTTGCCAGTCTGTTTGAGCATTTTCAGAAGAACAGCAGTTTTTATAAAACTCTTTATAAGCAGAACATGTCCCCAATGATTCTGAATGCCATCCGGAAAAAATTGAATGTCAGCCCAGATACAGATCCGGCCACCTTATACAGAAGTGCATATACCGCTTACGGAATATTCGGATGGATCGACATCTGGTTCAGCAACGGCATGAAAGAAACACCGGAAGAACTCAACCGCATTATTGTAAACAACATCAACACCATGATCAAAGGAGCCAAAGAGCTCGAAGAACTCTGAAATAAAAGCGAAGCCGGATCATAAACCGGTTTCGCTTTTTTCATCTGTTCTTGTCTATATCCTGCCAGTTGGAATTATGCAGGATCTCAGCGTCTTCCCCAAGGAAAGCTTTTCCCGCTTCTTCGTTTCCCTGCAGCTGATAAAGCATCCAGGCGGTCATATAGCCGTCTGTTCTCATCAGCATCTCTTCATGTTCCGCGCCTGCCGCCCTGGCTCTGATCTTCATCACATCCTCCGGAACCTGCTCATAGTTTTCAATCAGCGCAGACAATGGTGATACACCGCCGTATTCTTTTGTCGGGTCCTTCACTCCCTTGTCATCGGACTTTCCGGTTCCGGCGGTCATGAAATACGGGATGCGGATTTTTGTCACATCATAATGCCAGCCGAAATTGCCAGCCATGAACTGATAGGCGGCACTGCCGGTGAAAATGGTCTTGTACATCTTCCCGTTTTCATATTCCGAAACAGCAGCCAATGCGCCGGCTCCGCCCTGGGAATATCCGATAATGCCCATGTTTTCCTGATCCATGCGGTCATAAAGAATATGATCCGCCGGAAGATTCATCACACAGTCCAGTGTGATGGACGCTGTTTCACCGGTACCGGTCTGCGGATCTTCGTTTCCCACAACGATAAAGCCCCAGGAGGCCAGTCTTTCAAAGAAAGGTTCATAGGAGGCCGCGGGTGTTCCGCTGGCATTCACAACCATGATCACAGGATACTTATTGTCGTTCTTCTCAAGTTCAGCAGGATACCAGAAACGAATTTTGGCGATGGATTCATTCTCTGAGGGCATTTCTGTATAAGCTACATCATATTCACCCAACTGAGAATACTTCATCTCCAGTTCTGCATCCGAATGGAACTTCTTATAATACCCTTCTGTAATATCTGTATCTTTTCCGGATGGAAACTGCGCTTTGATATAAAAGTATGCGCCGGCACCGGCTGCAGCCAGGACAAGAATGATCACCAGCAGTATTTTTGTCATTTTCTTCATGTGTCACCTTCTTATTCATTCAGCAATGAGAGCCCGTGGCTTTGAACATTCCCATTCACGGCTGCGTAAATCCAGTCCGCGACGCTGACATCATCCTCCAGTCTGTCAAAAACATTGCCGGATATGATTGTATGCTGTGTGTTGCGGGTTTCCGGATCTTCTTTGTATTTCCAGATATATATACCGATACCGGGGATATTCTTCTGCAGGCCGTCAGCCATCTTTGCAAGATCTGCCTGGAACAGATCACCGTTTTCTTTGTTTCTGGTCATCGTACCGGTCCGGATATACGCCTGGTATTCCTGCAGAGTATCATCACGATATGAACAGTCAAACAGAATTTTTACTGTATCGCCGCGCTTATTATGCAGTGCGGTAAGACTGTCCAGAACCAGATTGTCACTGATCAGCCGGTCGGCGATGATTGGAGGTGACTGCCACAATTCTTCAGCTGTTTCATGCCAGCCGTCATAGAGAAGCAGTGAACTGTCTACACATACCGTGATATTTTCCGCAGAAGGGAACCGGTCGATTACATCATCCGCCAGAAGCGATGCTGCAAAGCCGCCTGCCGAGAAACCGGTTACCAGCAAAACGTCTGGATTGCCGATATAAGGCGCAGCCGCATCCATGAAGGCAGAATAGTTGCTGTAGCCGTTATGATAAACCACCTTCTCCTTACCGCCGTCTGTATAATGATATTCACCTGTTCCACTGTGAAAGTCTCCACTGGCGTATGGCAGAACAAGGAAAGTCCAGTCACGGAAAGGATTTTCTTCTGAAGTGCTGCCGATTCCTCCGGAAGCGACGAAATCCTGTACCTGAGCTGTTGTGGCAAAAAACTCTTTGCCATGTTCGGAAGTATAATCGTTGATACTAACTCCGCCGCCGAAGAAATATACAGCAACCTTGTTCTCTGTCCCTACCCTGATAAGCCCGTGCCATTCACTCCCATCAGAGGACTTTGTCCCATCCGGAGTAATACGGTACCATTTTCCGATTTCCGGTTCGCCTTTAAGCTCCGGATGCCGGACAAAAACAGTTCTGCCAAGGATCGCTCCCACTGCAATGGCCGCGATTATCACAACAGCAATCAGTATAATTCCTACAGTTTTCACAGCTTTTTTCATAACATCCTCCCCGGCATCTGACCGAGACAAATGTATCACAAACTCGCAGATGATACATTCGTCTCAGTGAAAATGATACACAGGCGGCTTGTTTGTTTCACTTTATACAGAGCATTTCGATCTGTGAAGGCTTAAGCTGCTGTTTGAGAAAACGTCAGGAACGGACATCTATGTAACTTTCAGAGTGAGCCCTGAAATGTTACTTTGAAACTGTTCTGACGCCTTGTTAAGTGAACTACCACATCCATGCGATATGAATAAAATTCATATTCTATGGATGATGGCTTCTGAGATCCGTGAAGGTTGCCCCCTTTCGGGCCTGAGTATTCTCAGGTCTTCCGTAATACTCAAGGGTGGACACACACCCACTATCCGTTTCCGGATTACATTTTCTTTTATTTCCTCACTGGATGCAGATCACGGAATCTGACTGTTCTGACATTCTGTAAGTAAGAATCGTCTTTCATTCCGTCAAACGCATCCGGTATCGCTTTGCGCAGAATATTCGCACTGCCGTTGATGTCTGCTGAAACCACCGTGCCGTTCTTTGAACGGTACAGCCTTTTGTTTCTTGTTCCGCTGAATACATATTCAGCGTTTTCTTCTTCTCCATACACAGGAATCTCATCGCGATCAAGAAAGCTGGCTTTGCTTGTATATGATTCTTCCTGTTCAATCACCATGATTCCTTCTCTTTCCGCTTTATAGCGGATCATATGAATTAATGTGCTGTGCGGAATCTGAACAAACTCCTGATTGGATTTCTTTGACATGCTCACATTTGTCTTCCACTGCGTGTTCTTCCCGATTACCAATATTCCGATATTCCTTCTGATACATTCTCTGATCACATGTGTACTGATTTTATGCATCTCATCATTAATAAAACAGGAACGTTTACAGCCGATCTGTTCCAGTCTTGCACTATGCACGTTTACTTCCTTCGGATCATGTCCTTTCATCAGAATGCCTGCGTACTTTGATTTTGCCTTGTTATAAAACTGATTCATCGCTTTGATTGCACCACCCTTGTACAGTATCGGACTTTCACCGTCATTACTTACGAAAGCTATGATGTTCTCAACTCCCAGATCAATTCCTGCGGCATATGTTCCGCTGCTTTCTTTTGATTCACATTCTGTTTCATACACTGCGATAATTTCATAACCAGAATAATATGGTCTGATCTTCACCTCCTTCAGTATTGCTCCTGTCGGCAATTTGATATTCAGTCTTTCCTTTGTCTTCGGAAACTTCAGATAACTGATTCCGTCTTTTCCTTTATACACAACACAATCCTGATTTGTCATCGTAACTGTGCGGTGATCGCTCTTTGTATATCCGGGCATTTTCGGTTTACCCGTAAAAGAAGACGGATCTTTCCGATATGCCTCAAGTGCTTTCAGCCAGCTGCTGAATTCGATGATTGTTTCTTTGGCAATTGCCTGTGCACTCTGCATCGGAAGCCCGCTGAAATAATCCGGATTCTTTGTGATCCTCAGAAGTCTCTCCATAAAGAAATACGGTATAACTCTTCCCGGCATTTTCCATCCGGTCTTTTCGCATGTGCGTACAATTTCATCTCTGACTTCTTCCTGCAGCTGCTGCAGTGACTCTTTGCCATTTGAAGTAAAGTGCTGGCGTATACGGAAAAGAACCGCATTCCTGAGATTTTTTGATTTCCCGGTCATTGCGGCGCAATAGTCAAATAAAGCAGGATACCTGTTCCTGCTGATTTGAAAATGTGTAACTCCGTACATATGGATGTATTTTTCAGATATTCTTTTATTACTGAATATATTATATCATTTTTATGAATGGATGTAAAAAGGAGAATTTTACAAATGAGAAAAATGACAAAAGATGGATATTATCTGAACAGGCACAGCTGCTTTCTTCTGCAGTATCATATGGTGCTTGTTACCAAATACCGCAATCCGGTTCTTACCGGTCTGGTTAAAGATCATATTTACGCAACAATCCGGAATACTATGGAAGAAAAAGAAATCCGGATCCTGCAAATGAACGGAGAACCGGATCATATCCATATTCTGTTTGAGTGCGGTCCGGAAATATCGCCGCTGACTTTGGCAAATGTACTGAAGACAAGATCTGCACGATTTGTAAGAAGAGATCTGAGTGAAGAAGTTAAAAAGTTCTATTGGTCAGACACTCCGATGTTCTGGAGTAAATCATACTTCATATGCACAGTCGGAAATAACAATCAGGAGATCGTTGAAAATTATATCCGTAACCAGGGAAACAAATAAAACGCCCTGAACTTGTGAGTCGATCGTAATATCAGTGTGCGAATTCATCACCACCCATGCGGTAATTCCCAACGGATCCTATGGATGGTGTCCTCTTCGCTGATTTATAGAAAAAGGCCCTGCTATATGTGCAAGGCCTTGTTGAGATAGATTTTTATCCCTTTTTTCCGTTTTTTCTTTTTGGAAAAGGATATTTTTGAGTGTAGATTTTTGGATAATCGGTGG
>JAUNEN010000023.1 GCA_030525525.1 Erysipelotrichaceae bacterium | reverse complement strand
AAAAAAAGTTGAAATTTCTTCTTGCAAGAAAAGAAAATTGGCCTATAATAATAACTGCGCATTGGGATATAGCCAAGCGGTAAGGCAACTGGCTCTGAACCAGTCATCTCGGGAGTTCGAATCTCTCTATCCCAGCCATAAAGCGGTGACAGAAGTCATCGCTTTTATTTTTTTTTGCAGAAAGTGGAATGGTTCAGTGAATCAAATGTATGGCATAATAGAAATAAGCAAACAGGAGTTATGATCATGGAAAAATATCTTTGTATAGATCTCAGCCGTACAAAACTGAGATATGCGATTGTTTCAGAGAAGCTTGATACAACGGCAGAAGGCACTGAATATATCGGAATCAATTCTAAAGAAGAAGTATTTGAACCGATCAGGGATGTTGCCGACAGATACCGTGATGAAATTGACGGTGTTTCAATCACAATGCCGGGTGTCATTGACCCGAAAAGAGGCATTGCCTACAGCGGCGGCGTATTTGAATGGGTCCGTGATTATGAATACGCAAAAGAACTGTCAGATTTCATCGATCTGCCGGTTGTCATCTGCAATGATGCAAAATCCGCAGCTCTTGCGGAAGTCGGCTACGGTGCTCTGAAAAAGGTACAGAACGGCGTTCTTCTGATGATTCTGAATACCGGAATCGGCGGTGCTGTCATTACCGACGGACATATCCTCAACGGTCATCATTTTGCGGCAGGTGAATTCTCCTATATGAAGGGCGACTATCAGCGCCGTGAAGGCTATCAGGATATGTTTGCGCTTGCCAACTCACTTGACGGTCTGACAAGGCTCGTAGAGGAAGCCAGCGGCCTGAAGAATCTGAATGTATTGAGAATCTGCTCGAAAATGGCAATGGGCGATGAGAATGTCAGAAAAGGCGTTGAAGAGTACTGCGACCGTCTGGCTGTCTATATTTACAACATCCAGTGTGTTGTCGATGCCGATGTCTTTGTCATCGGAGGACATCTCACCGACGATCCGAATATGGTCAAGATGATTCAGAACTCGGTAGACAAAATCTTTGCCAACGACCGTTTCAAAAATATTTTCAAACCGACAATCAGACAGTGTGTCTTCCACGATAATTCAAGAAGATACGGTGCTGTTTACAACTACCGGATGCAGATGGGGAAGATTCAGGCAGAATGATCAGCTGCGCTTCGATCTATCATCATGAGATACCGGACTTCATGAAACCGTATCTTGAAACAGAAGCGATTGAACGGCTTAAGTTCGTAGATATGAACTGCGGGATGAATTACACTTCATTCAGACGCTTTGTTCATATTGAGGCTTACAGCCGTTTTCATCATTCTCTTGGCTGTGCGCTGATTGTCTGGCATTTCACCCATGATCAAAAACAATCTCTTGCGGCTTTGTTTCACGATATCGCAACACCGGCATTTTCCCATGTCATAGATTTTGTCCATCATGATTATCTGAAGCAGGAGACGACCGAAAACCTGACTGCTGAATTCATACGGAGGGATGCCGGGATTACAAAGCTTCTGGAAAAAGACGGGATCTTACTGAATGAAGTCAGTGATTATCATATATACCCGATCGCAGATAACGACTCGCCGCGCTTAAGTGCGGACAGGCTTGAGTATATCTGCGGGGACATTCTTGACTTTAAACTCTCGGATGAAGAAACAGTAAAACGGCTCTACAATGATCTCTGCATCATGATCAATGAAGAAGGTCACGAAGAACTTGTATTTATGCACGATGATTATGCATCACAATTTGCCCATCTTGCACTTGAATGCGGTAGAATATACAGCGGCGATGAAAACCGGTATGCAATGGATTTCCTGGCTGATCTGCTGCGCGATGCATTAGATGAGAAACTTCTTGGCGAAGAAGATCTTTACCGCAGCGAAGAAGATGTGATTGCGTTACTCAGAAACAGCAGATTCAAAGAGAGATTAAAGATCTTTATGAATCTCTGCCGTACTGAACGATGCGATCCAACCGATCCTTTGAGCCGGGTGACTGACGCCAAAAAAAGATATATCAATCCTTTATGCAGAAACGGATACCGGATTGCTGCGAAGAATGAAAATATCAGACAAGAGATCAGAGAGTTTCTGGATATCGATTACAGGTATCCGGTGAAAGGAGTTTGGAATGAGTGAAGAAAAAGTAATTGTCGTTGCTTCGACAAATGAAGGCAAAATCAGAGAATTCAGACAGATGCTGGAACCCAAAGGCTATACAGTAAAATCCCTGGCTGATTATCCGGATCTCGGAGACATCGATGAGACCGGTACAACCTTCAGTGAGAATGCCGTGATCAAGGCTGCGGCAGTCACGGAAAAATACGGCATTATGGCTGTTTCCGATGATTCAGGTCTTGAAATCGATGCATTCGGCAGACAGCCGGGCGTACAGAGCGCCAGGTGGCTGGGCCATGAGACACCATACAGTGAAAAGAACAGAATCATCCTTGAAAAGATGCAGGGAATTGAAAACAGAACATGCCGCTATGTCTGCGCAATTGCAATTACCCGTCCGGATGAAGAGCCGGTTGTCTTTGAAGATACGGTAGAATGCACGATTGCATATGAACCGAGCGGAGAAAACGGATTCGGATATGATCCGATTATCTTCTATCCGCCTTATCACAAAACAATGGCCGATATGGACAAGGATGAAAAGAATGCAATCTCCCACCGCGGCAAGGCAGTCAGAAAACTTGAGGATTGGCTTGAAAATCATGCGTAGGATATTGCCGGCCTTAGCCAGTCTGTTTCTTCTGATTGCAATTCTGCTTACGACTGTCGATGCACTCTGCTTTGCAAGAGGATTCTATTCCTATGAATACCGCAAGGGCAATCAGGCTGAAAAGATCGGAATGAGCGATGAAGGACTCATGGCAGCGACGGATACGCTGCTGGATTATCTCAAAGACAGAAGACAGGATATCGTTGTTGAGACAGAGGTCAGCGGCACCATGCGGGAAGTCTATGATGAGCGCGAGACAATGCACATGGTGGATGTCAAAGCTCTTTATCAGAATGCAATGACAGCCCGCAATCTCTTCTTCATTGCCGCAGCGGCAATTCTTGCATTCCTGTTCTATAAAAACAGATCTTCCTTCTTCAGTCTGCTGAAAGGCGGCTGGAAAGATGCATTGCTGTTAATGATTCTGTTTGTATCGTTTATCGCAATCTGGTGCATCGTTGACTTTAACGGCTTCTGGACGCAGTTCCATCTCACATTCTTTGACAATGACATGTGGCTGCTCAATCCGAATGTTTCGATCATGATCAACATGTTCCCGGAAAGCTTCTTCTTTGATATTGTCGCAGCGATTATCATCGTCTTTACCGTGATCATCTGTGCGATCATGACAATGATTCATTTCCTGGCAAAGAAAGAGGCTGCAGCATGATTCATATCGTGCTTTATGAACCTGAGATTCCCCAGAATACCGGCAACATCATGCGTACCTGCATGGCCTTCGACATGAAGCTTCATCTGATTGAACCGCTCGGTTTCCGGCTGGATGAAAAGCATCTGCGCAGAGCCGGTATGGATTATGTGAAATCACTTGATTACACAATCCATGAAAACTGGGAATCTTTCGTCAGACAAAACAAAGGCGTCTATTTCTATTCCACCCGCTACGGTTTTAAGTCACCTGATCAGTTTGATTTTTCAGAGATCAAAGAAGATATCTATCTCATTTTCGGTAAAGAGAGCACCGGAATTCCGAAAGAAATCCTTAGAAATGATCTTGATCACTGCATGCGGATTCCGATGAATGCGAATGCGAGAAGTCTCAATCTCAGCAATTGTGTGGCGATTGTTGCCTATGAGGTTCTCTCACAGCGCAATTATGAAGATCTCAGCCATTATGAGGTCATCAAGGGAAAAGACTGGCTGCTGCGCTAGTGTACACTCGTGGACAAGCTGAAAAATCAAATGTAGAATGAAACTAAGGAGGGAATATGCTGGAGAATATCAATGATTATTTTTCTTTCATTGCAATCTTTATCAGTACATTGATGGCATTTTACTTCCTTTTCGTGATTACAGATTCTCATCATGACCAGATCATGAAAGACCGTCAGGAACAGTACTATTCCTACTATGAGAATACAGACGACGACTACGATGATGAAAACAGAAGTGATCCGTATTTCGAGTGAGAGGTAAATTCTATGGCACTTCAGGAAGAAATCAAGTCAAGAGAGGCATTCCATGTCAAAGGACCGGTATCCAACGGAATCAAAGCAGGAGATTTTATCTATCTCTCCGGTCAGCTGCCGTTTGATCCGAAAACAAAGAAAATCGTTTCGGATGACTTTTCCGTGCAGGCAGAAAGATGTCTGAAAAATATCGAAATACTGCTCAACGATCTTGGCTTAAGCGCACAATATGTTCTGAAAACAACCGTCTATCTGACCGATATGTCAAATTACGAAGCATTGAATGAAGTCTACAATGCCCATTTCTCGCGCCCCTATCCGGCAAGAAGCGTGGTAGGGGTGAATGAACTTCCGTTCGGAGCGAAGGTTTCAATTGAAGCACATGCGGTCGATACCCGTGCTCTTGAAGTCATTATCGCTTCCGAAGACAGCTGCTGCAGCGGCGGATGCTGCGGAAGACAGGATGATGAATAAACCGTTTCTGATTCTCAAAGACACAGCCGGCTCACTCATCATTGACGAGTGCGGCAATACACTTTCTGCAGCGGAAAAGCCTCAAGAGCTGCTCAACCAGAGATGCCTGAAGCACGGTTCTGATATCAACGGCCGGATTGCTTCATTCAGATCACTGCTCGGCATTAAGCAGAAAGCAGCCGTTTTGATTTCTGAAATCAATGATGAAATCTGGTTTCCGACGCTTTCCATGAAACAGAAAGACTGTGTATGGATCCGCTATGATGCACTTATGAGTGTGAAAGCCGAAAAACCGAATGAATGCGACGTGATCAGCATGAAAGGCTTTGCTTATCATCTTGATACAGACAGACGCGTAATCAATGAACAGATGAAAAGATGCAGAAGATTTCTTGACCTTCTGCATCGTGAAGAGTAAGACACATATGCGTGTCTTTTTTATATGATTGAAAAAAGGCTCTTTATGAGCCTTTGAGTCATGATTAACGGATGATTTCCATGCCGATTGCACTCTGCACTTTGGCAAGCTTTGCATCAGCATATTCATTTGCTTTTGCAGCGCCGCGTGACAGAGCATCGTTGATTGCACCGCTCTCAAGCACCTGTTTGTATTTTGCCTGGATTTCTTCAAGCTTTGCACAGACTGCATCGGCAACGCTGCGCTTGAATTCGCCATAGCCTTTTCCTGCAAATTCCTGTTCGATATCTCCCATCGGTCTGTCTTCACTCAATGAGGAAAGAATCTGCATCAGGTTGGAGATACCCGGCTGGTTTTCAGGATCAAAGTGAACATTTGCATAATTGTCAGTCACGGCACTCATGACTTTCTTTCTTGCTTTCTTGAGATCATCCAGCAGATAGATGCATCCTTTGTTTGTTTCATCGGATTTTGACATCTTCTTCGACGGATCGGAAAGGGACATGATTCTTGCGCCGACTTTAGCGACAAGAGGTTCGGGAACCTTGAACAGTTCGCCGTATCTGTTGTTCATTCTGATTGCCAGATCGCGTGTCAGTTCGACATGCTGCTTCTGATCTTCACCGACCGGTACATAATCCGGATCATAAAGCAGAATATCCGCAGCCATCAGGGAAGGGTATGTATAAAGACCGCCTGACAGATTCTTTTCGCCATGGGCCATCTTGTCCTTGAACTGCGTCATCCGGTTGAGTTCTCCCATATAGGTATGGCAGCACATGATATAGCCGAGCTGTGCATGTGCTCTGACATCTGTCTGTAAGAAGATGTTTGCTCTGTCAGGATCAAGTCCGCAGGCAAGATACAGCGCAACACAGTCTCTTAAGTTGTCGCTGAGTTCCTTCGGATCCTGGGGAACCGTAATGCAGTGCAGATTGGCAATGAAAGCAAACATTTCATATTCATCCTGATACTCGACAAAATGTCTCAATGCACCGATGTAATTTCCTAAATGAAGCTGACCTGTCGGCTTGATGCCGGATAACATTCTTTTCATAAAACTCTCCTGATCATAAATTAAAAAAGTCCCGAACGTTGGGACGCATGAGTGTATTGATGCGCGGTGCCACCCGACTTATTCACTGAACAATGAATCACTTTGGAGGGGATAACGGACCGCCGGATTTTACAATCATGCTCACAGGCTCCAAGCACACGTGCACAGTACTGACAGCTTTCATCAGCCGCTGTCTTTCTGTGAAGTTGACTGCGCCGCATTCGCACCTGATCTACGCAGATTTATTATAAACAGGAACATTTTTCTTTTCAATCATCCATTTGGTATTTGCATTTGAGCACTCCATGATGCATGCTATAATAAGGATCGGGGTATTTATGATAGTTGTATATACATCTCCCGGCTGCGCAAGCTGCCGCAAGGTAAAACAATGGCTGAAAGACAGAGAGCTGCCATTCATTGAAAAGAATATCTTCAAAACCCTTCTCAATGATCAGGAAATCAAGCATCTTCTGATCCGTTCTGAAAACGGAAGCGATGATATTATTTCAAAGCGCTCCAAAATCATTCAGCAGAGCGGAATTGATCTTGACTCACTGACAACGGATCAGCTGATTACATTCATCAAAAAGAATCCGAGTGTGCTGAAACGGCCGATTATCGTGTCTGAAAACGGCTTCCAGGTCGGATATGATGAAGAAGAAATCGGAATCTTCGTACCGGCTGATCTCAGAAGAATTGCTGAGAATTCCTGTACAAAGGACTGTCCGAGCTACAAGACATGCGAAAAGGTGCGTGAGTGCGCATCGTAACAGAAGTCTCAGGACTTCTTTTTCGTTGATCAGGCACACTGATGCACTGCCTTATATTATTGAAATTTTTCTGTATAATAATGATGTTATGAAAAAAGTACTCGTCGGATTATCAGGCGGAGTCGACAGCGCAATCGCCGCCTGGCTGTTAAAAGAACAGGGTTACGATGTAACCTGTGCTTTCATGCGCAACTGGGATTCCCTGGCAAATGATGATTTTGCCGGCAATCCGACAATCGGAAACGATGTCTGTCCGCAGGAAGCTGATTACCATGATGCGCAGCTTGTTGCTGAAAAGCTCGGTCTTGAGCTTCTTCGGATCGATTTTGTCAAAGAATACTGGGATGATGTATTTCAGTCATTCCTCGATACATACCGGGTCGGTGAAACACCGAATCCGGATATTCTCTGCAACCGCTATATCAAATTCAATACATTCATGAAATTTGCAGAATCAAAAGGATTTGATACGGTCGCTACCGGCCATTATGCGGCAATCGGAAAAGAGAACGGTGTCAGCGTGCTGATGAAGGCAGGCGACAGAAACAAGGATCAGTCCTACTTCTTAGCTGAGATATCAGCAGATGTATTGGATCATGTGATTTTCCCGCTCGGTGAAATCGATAAGCCGGAAGTCAGAAGAATTGCTGAAAAGCTCGATCTTGCGGTTGCCAAAAAGAAGGATTCCACCGGCATCTGCTTCATCGGTGAAAGAAGATTCCGTGAGTTCCTGAGCAACTATCTGCCGATGAAACCGGGAAAGATCATCAATATTGCAGATCATAAAACAGTCGGCATGCATAAGGGTGTCATGTATTATACAATCGGTCAGAGAAAAGGGCTTGATATCGGCGGCATCGGTCCGTTCTACGTCTGCGGCAAGGATGTCGAAAAGAATGAGCTCTATGTCACTGATGAAGAACATCAGGACTGGCTCTGTTCCGATGAATGCATCGTCACCGGTTATAACGTGATGGCAAAACGCGAATTCCCGCTGCATTGCGCAGCCAAATTCCGCTACCGCCAGCCGGATCAGCCTGTCACCGTATATCCGTATGGTGACAACAGCATCAGAGTCGTCTATGACCAGCCGGTCAGATCCGTCACACCCGGCCAGGAAGCAGTCATTTATGACGGGGATGTGCTGATCGGCGGAGGCAGAATCGCGAAAGTTTTCAAAGACGGCAAAGATCTGATGGAGGCAGTCAGAAACGAAGGTGCGCTTTCTGAATGAAATCAAAAGCAGAAGGATTGTTCTGTTTCTCTATTTTGTATGCGATCAGATGCTCGGGCGCTTCATGATTTATCCGATGCTGAAGGCTGCACAACGCTTAGAGGCATACAATGCATCCCTGATTCTGATTCATGTGTTTCTGCTCGGGACGATCTGCATTTTTTCGGCAAGGCTCTTAGTCATTGAAGCAGGAAATTTCGTGCAGAAGATGACGAAAAACTGCATCACAGCGGCTGCTTTCTTCGGATTGATCGTCTGTATTCAGGCAGTGCTTTTAAGCATACTGAAACATTTCGGCATTGATCCGGTTTCTTCAGCTGATCCGGATCAGGGAATTCTGTTTTTCTTTGAGCTGCTGCTGTATGCGCCGCTATGCGAAGAGATTGTCTTCAGGGCGTGTCTGATTGATGAATGCGCCGCGCACATCAACAGAAAAGTCTCGGTTATGTTCAGCTGTCTGCTGTTCGGTTTGCTGCATGTGTTCATACCTCTCTTCGGCGGTTCGTTTACTCAGATTTTCTTTCTTCCGGTTTATGCACTCAGCGGGTACCTCTTATATGAATGCAGAAAGAAAACCGGAAGTATCATATGTTCGGCAGCTGTTCACTTTCTTGTGAACGGTGCCTCGCTTCTTTTATAGCTTATGGACGAAAACAAGATTACACTTAACGGCAAATTCACATATATTCTCTTCCGCTCGGAAGAGAGTCTTTATACTGTCGGAAAGTTCCGGATCAATGATGAAAGAGAGCGCTCCATCACGGTCACCGGAATCATGGATGATGTGCGTACCGACATTCTTTACAATCTGACCGGAAACTATGTCGAACATCCAAGATACGGCATGCAGTTTGCGATTGAGACATATCAGATTCCGCTGCCGGATGAAAAAGACGGAATCGTACGCTATCTTTCGGGAATCCAGTTTGCCGGCATCGGACGCAAGACAGCCGAGAAAATCGTTGATGCGCTTGGCGAAGGCTGTCTGAATCTTCTGAAGGAAGATATCAATGTTCTGCGCACTGTTCCCGGAATTACCGATAAGCAGTTTGCGGCAATCGAAGAGGGGATGAAGAAAGAAGACGACGGCCTTGAAGAGCTTGTCCGCTTTCTCAATATCCATGGCGTCGGTATCAGAAATCTTGTCAGGCTGAATAAAGCCTACGGCAAGAATGCGCTCGAAAAGATCAGGGAAAATCCTTACCGCGTCATTGAAGAAGTTGACGGCTTTGGGTTTGCGACAGCTGACAAGATCGGACTGAATCTCGGGATTGCGGCAGATGATGAAAGACGTCTTTATGCGCTGCTTGTTGATTCATGCATGGAATTATGTGTCACCAGCGGCAACAGCTTTGCACGCCTCGAATCGCTTGAAGCTTTCTTTGCAAAAAAGGCAAAAGGACTTTCCTATGATTTCGGGGAACTTCTGGATACAGCCAGAAAGAATATCACACTGATTGTTGAAGACAACCGTGTCTATCCGGCAACCCAGCATGAAGCAGAAAAGAATTCTTCAAGGTTCTTAGCAGGATTCCCGTATCAGGATCTTGAAGAATATGAAGAAGAGCAGCTTGCAGAGTATCTTGATGAAATCCAGGATGAACTTCAGATTGAATATGATGAGATTCAGAAGAAGGCAATCCTTGAATTATTTCATTCTCCGTTAATGATCATGACGGGCGGTCCGGGAACCGGCAAGACAACGGTTGTACGGGCAATGGTGAATCTTTTTGCAAAAGTTTATCCCAGTGCATCCATCATGTGCGCGGCACCGACCGGCAGAGCCGCAAAAAGACTGAGTGAGCTGACCGGCAAAGATGCTGCAACGATTCATTCCATCCTCAAATGGGATCTTGAAACCAATACATTCGGCCGCAACGGGGATGAGCCTCTGAATGCAGATCTTCTGATCATCGATGAGTTTTCCATGGTCGATGTCTGGCTCTTCTACAATCTTCTCAAAGCATGCGTCAATGTCAGACGCATCTGCATCATCGGCGATGAAAACCAGCTGCCAAGTGTCGGCCCGGGGTGCGTGTTAAGAGATCTGATTGCTTCGGAATGCTTCCCGGTCATCAGACTGAAACATATCTACCGCCAGGAAGAAGGCAGCGGCGTTATCTCGCTTGCCCATGATATCAATACCGGCGAAATCGAGAACAGATATTCCGATACGGCCTTCTTTGAAATCAGAAGACAGGACATCCGTCAGGCAGTGCTGGACATTGCATCGGATGCAGTCAGCAAAGGTTATTCGCTCGATGACATCCAGGTTCTTTCACCGATGTATCAGGGAGCAGCCGGAATCGATGTGCTGAACAACGCCCTGCAGGAATTCTTCAACCCGACTGATGATACAAAAAATGAAGTGAGAGTCGGCTATACCGTATTCAGGGAAGGGGATAAAATCCTGCAGCTGAAGAATCAGCCGGATGATGATGTATATAACGGCGATATCGGACAGCTTGTCGAAATCATCGATGCAAGACATTCCGAAAACCGCAAGACAACTCTGATCTGCGACTTCCAGGGAATCTTTGTCGAATATACACAGGACAACTGGAATAACATCACACTTGCCTACTGCATTTCAGTCCATAAATCACAGGGCTCGGAATATCCGATTGTCATATTCCCGGTAACCTACCAGATGGGCTATATGCTGCAAAGACGTCTGATCTATACAGCTGTCACAAGAGCCCGCAAGGCAATCATCGTTCTTGGAGAGCTCGGTGCCTTCCGGAAGGGATGTGAAATCCTTGACCGTGCACCCCGCGAAACTACACTCAAAGACAGAATCAGAATGTATCTGAAACCGGAGGGCGATGATGAGTCCGCAGGATTTGCTTGATATTTTAAAGATTGCTTCATCGCTCAAGATCAATACAAGGCATTGCTGGATGAGTGAAGACAGGAAGGAAAGCGTTGCCGATCATTCCTGGCGTCTTGCACTATTTGCCATGATTCTTAAGGATGAAGAAGATTTCAGAGACATCGATATGGATAAAGTGATCAGAATGTGCCTGATTCACGATATGGGCGAAGCATTTACCGGTGATATTCCGACATTCCTCAAACTTCAAAGTGACGTCGAAAAAGAGGATGAAATCCTGATGAAGTGGGTTGAATCACTTCCGGTAAATATCAGTCAGAGCTGGAAAGAACTGCTGATCGAAATGAATGAACAGATCACCATTGAAGCAAAAATCTATAAAGCTCTCGACAAACTCGAAGCACTCATCTCGCATAACGAATCAGACATCTCTACGTGGCTTGAACTTGAATATGATCTGCAGCTGACATACGGGCAGGAAAACATGAAATGCATGCCGTATTTCATGAATCTGCGTAAGGCAGTCGACGCCTGGACAACCGAAAAAATCAGCGAATCGAAAGAGAAGGCAGGATAAACTGATTTTTCTTTCAACATTGATTCATTTGTGCTAACATAGTCAAGGAAATCGATGACGGAGTATAAGTAGCACATACGACGGATCAAGAGAGCAGACGGGATGGTGAAAGTCTGTGAAGGAAGATGTGCGAAGCTCACTTCTGAGTGCGCCCAATCAGCGCCGCCGCCCGCGTTAAAGGCTCAATTAAGGTGCGCATGTTCTCATGCGAACCAGGATGGTACCGCGTAATTACGTTCCTGGATTTTTCAGGAACTTTTTTATTGATCAGGAGGACAACATGTCAGAAAAACAGCTCACAGGAAATCAGGTCAGACAGATGTTTCTTGATTTCTTCAAAACCAAAGGCTGCATGGTTGAACCAGGCGCAAGCCTGATTCCCCATGATGATCCCACACTGCTATGGATCAATGCCGGCGTATCCGCACTTAAGAAATATTTCGACGGAACCGAAAAGCCGGCCAGCAACCGTATCTGCAACGCACAGAAGTCAATCAGAACAAACGATATCGAGAATGTCGGCAAAACTGCCCGCCATCATACATTCTTCGAAATGCTCGGCAACTTCTCAATCGGCGACTATTTCAAGCAGGAAGCAATTCCCTGGGCATGGGAATTCCTGACAAGTCCGGAATGGATCGGATTCGACCGTGAAAAGATGTATGTCACAGTCTATCCGGATGATGAAGAAGCTTACAATCTCTGGGTCAAGGTCGGAATGATTCCTTCCCACATCCGCAAGACAGAAGACAACTTCTGGGAAATCGGAAGAGGTCCGGGCGGACCGGATACCGAGCTCTACTATGACAGAGGTCCGGAATACGATCCGGAAGGACTCGGCGAAAAGCTCTTCTTCGAAGATATCGAAAATGACCGTTATATCGAAGTCTGGAATATCGTCTTCTCACAGTATGACTGCCGTCCGGGCGAAGTTGCAAGAAGCGAATACAAGGAACTGCCGCAGAAGAACATCGATACAGGTATGGGTCTGGAAAGACTTGTCTGTCTTGTTCAGGGCGGTGAAACAAACTTTGATACCGATCTCTTTCTGCCGGTGATCCACGCAACCGAAAAGCTTGCCAAGCACTCTTATGACGAAAGAGAATACAAGATGGCTTACAGAGTCATCGCCGACCATATCAGAACAGTCACATTCGCAATCAGCGACGGTGCAAACTTCTCCAACAGCGGCCGCGGCTATGTCTTAAGAAGAGTACTGAGAAGAGCAGTCCGCTACGGCATCAAACTCGGCATCGAAGGTGCATTCATGTATCAGCTTGTTCAGGTTGTTGCCGATATGATGAATGATTACTATCCGTATCTTGAAGAGAAGGTCGACTATGTAGCACGCCTTGTCAAGAATGAAGAAGAAGCATTCCATAAGACACTTGCAAACGGCGAAAACCTGCTCAACGATGAGCTTGCAAATCATGCCGATACAAAAGTTCTTCCCGGCAATGTTGTCTTCAGACTCTATGACACATACGGCTTCCCGAAGGAACTGACAGCTGAGATTGCCGAAGATGCCGGCTATACAGTCGACATGGAAGGCTTCGATGCTGAAATGGCAGAACAGAAAAGACGTGCAAGAGAAGCACGCGGCGATCAGCAGTCCATGCATGCACAGTCCAAGGATCTCATGGACTTTGTTGAAGAAAGCGTCTTCACCGGATATACAGATACAGAAATGCATGCAAAGGTCATCGGCTTATTCAAAGACGGCGTCCGCGTGAGCGAACTCGAAGATGAAGGCGATGTCATTCTCGATACAACATGCTTCTATGCAGAAAGCGGCGGACAGTGTGCAGATACCGGAAGATTCTGGAACGACACATTCTCCGCAGATGTCACAGATGTTCAGAAGGCACCGCACAAGCAGCCTCTGCATCACATTGAAAACATCGACGGCATTCTGAAGGAAGGCGATGAAATCCATGGTGCATACGATCTTGATGCAAGAACAAAGACACGTGCAAACCATTCATCACTCCATCTGCTGCAGGCTGCCCTCAAGCAGGTACTCGGCGATCACGTTGCCCAGGCCGGTTCATACAACGGACCTGAATACGGACGTTTCGACTTCACTCATTTCGAGAAGCCGACCGATGCGCAGCTGAAGGAAGTTGAACGCATTGTCAACGAAAAGATCAATGAAGACATTCCTGTCACAACCGAAGTTCTTGACATCGAAGCAGCCAAGGCAACCGGTGCGACAGCGCTGTTTGATGAAAAGTACGGCGATCAGGTCAGAGTTGTTTCCATGGGCGAATTCTCCAAGGAATTCTGCGGCGGTACACATGTTTCCAATACAGGGGATCTCGGCAGTTTCAAGATCATTTCCGAAGAATCAATCGGTTCCGGTATCCGCCGTATCACTTCCATCACAAAGATGAAGTCCTATGAAGAATTCAAGAAGGAAGAAGAATACCTCTATGAAGCTGCTTCACTGCTCAAGATGAAGAATTACCACGGCTTCAAGGAAAAGCTGCAGGATCTCATCAATGAGAATAACGCTCTGAAGAAGGAAATCGCTCTTCAGAACGAAAAGGCAATGAAGATGGAAGCTGAAGCAAGAGTTCAGAGCAAAGAAGAAATCAACGGTCTCTGCGTTCTGATTCTCAAGCTGAAGGACCAGGATTCATCAACTCTCAAGGCATATGCGGAAACACTGCGCAACCGTATGGAAAACGGCTTCGTATTCATTTCCAATGAGAGCGAAGGCAAGATTACATTTGTCTGCGCAAGCTCCAAAGAAGCAATTGCCAAGGGTCTTAAGGCAGGCGACATCGTCAGAGCAGCTGCTGAAATCACCGGCGGCAAGGGCGGTGGAAGACCCGACATGGCGCAGGCCGGCGGACGTGATGCTTCCAAGATTGATGAAGCACTCGCTGCAGTCAGAGCCAAAGTCACAAATGCATAAATCCTGAAAATTGCACAAAGGCATGGTTTGATGTTGAATCATGCCTTTTTTCTTGTGATTCATATGATCACCGCCGTAAAGGACTCTTTGAAAAGACAGAACAGGCTCATGATTTTGGTTTTCAGTGTGATAATTGTGCATTTAATTCAGAGAATCCGGTTTGTTCAAGGTATACTTTTAAAGACGTTTGGACTAAAATTAGGGGTAAGAACGGAGGGACTATTATGAATATGAATGGCAGAAATTATGATAACAGCGAAACTGTCAGTTTCAATGCAGAGGAAATCCGTCGTGAAAATATACGTGAAGTACTCAAGCATGTTGAGCTTGCTCTCAGCGAAAGAGGATATAACGCAATCAATCAGCTGGCGGGATATCTGATTTCCAGTGATCCGGCGTATATCTCAAGCCACAACAACGCCCGCAGCATCATCCAGTCTGTCGAACGTCATGAGATTATTGAGGAACTCGTCAGATTCTATCTGGAAGGTCAGAAATAAATGACGCGCTATCTGGGACTTGATCTTGGAAGCGTCACCTGCGGTGTCTCCGAAAGTGACACCGGTTTTATTGCGAGAACAGTGGAAACCATCCGCTTCAAGCCGGATGATTACAACACTGCCATGGACAAGGTGCTTGCCATCGTTGCAGAGAAGAAGCCTGATCTCATCGTGATCGGCTATCCGTTAATGCTCAATGATGACGAAGGCCCCAAGGCACAGCTATGCCGTGAGTTCGGGGAAGTGCTTGAAGAGGAGAGTGGCGTTAAAGTTGTTCTTCAGGATGAGCGTTTCTCAACCGCTGAAAGTGAGAATATACTTCTCGAAGCGGATATGTCACGAAAGAAAAGAAAGAAAAAGATTGATCAGATGGCTGCTGTGACAATTCTGCAGCGCTATCTTGATGCACATCAGAAATAAAGGCGCATTTACGCCTTTTATTGAGAGGTAATACATGCTGGATTCAAAACATATGGTAATCGTCAACCAGGATGGCGAAGAAACTGAAGTCGAAGTGCTGCTGACATTTGACAGCCCGGACGGAACAAAGCAGTTCGTGCTGATCAGCGATCCGAACGACGAAGAAGAGAATGTCTACGCATTCATTTATACAGACGACGGTGAAATGGAGGAGGTTACCGATCCTGAGGACTTCAGAATGTGCGAAGAAGTTTACAGCGCATTTACTGATGAGGAGAGCCTGGATGAGGCCTGAAACAGGAAAAAAGGGACCGAGTGTTGCCAGGGCTGCTGAAGGCATCCGGAAAATCGAAGAGAGGGAAGATGCCAGACTTGAAGCCTATGACCCGATCGATGAAGCAATTGAAACTTTCAGCAACGAACTGAAAGCTGTTGAAGATGAATCTCAGAAGATTCACTACCCCGAACCGAAGGAGAAAAAGATGGAACCTGACATGACACAGGAGATTGAAGTCATCCGACCCAAAAGAAAGAGAAGAGTACCGGTTTTCTTATGGATTGTTCTTGTACTGATTCTTCTGCTCGCAGCTGTGCTCGGCGCAGCTGTATGGTACTACTTCGACTGCCAGAAAGCTGTGCAGACCAAAGAGGAGGCGGTTGTATTCACCGTCAATCCGGGTGATACGGTTCAGACTGTCACCGAAAATCTTGAAGAGGCCGGGCTCATCAAAAATGCAAAGATGGCTTATTACTTTGTCAGACTGAATCATTTCTCCGACATCGTGGCAGGCAGCTTCAACCTTGACAAGAGCTGGGATGTCAAACGCATCTTTGCTTATCTGAATGATCAGAATGCCGTCATACAGGATGATGTGCGCTTTACGATCATTGAGGGAGACTGGGCAAAGCATGTTGCAAATTCAATCGCAGCCGTGACCGAACTGAGTGCGGATGAACTCATTTCTTTATGGAACAATGAAGAATGGATCCGTTCCATCATGCCGGATTATCCTTTCTTAACCGAAGAGATTTTCAATGACAATGTCAGAATTTATCTGGAAGGATATCTGACACCTGACACATATGAAGTCAAGAAAGACTGCACGGCTGAGGAAGCAACCCTCAAGATTCTTGATGAAACACTGAATATCTTCAATCAGTATGCCGATGAAATGCGCAATTTCGATGAAGGTCTTTCAATTCATGAAATCTATACGCTCGCTTCAATCATCCAGTATGAAGCCGGCACGCATAAGGAAACACAGGAACTTGTATCCTCAGTCTTCCTCAACCGTCTTGCCTGGGATTATCCTCTGCAGTCATCTGTTACCGTATGCTATGCGATTGACTATGACCGCAATACCGACAACTGGCAGGCATGCGAAGTCAATGTCGATTTCGTTTCACCTTACAATACCTACAGAAATGTCGGTCTGACACCGGGTCCGATTGAGAATCCGGGCATCAATGCGATCGATTCCGTACTCCATGCACCTGAGACAAATTACTTCTTCTTCATGGCGGATGTGTGCGGAGACGGTACCGTCTATTTCGCAGAAACCGAAGATGAACATTACGCCAATGTGGCGAAGTATCTGACATGTTATTAAGCACGCAGATCTATATCATCAAAGACGGCAGATGGCTGATGCTGTTAAGAAACAAAAAGAAAAACGACATCAACCATAACAAATGGATCGCTGTCGGCGGCAGAAAAGAAGCTGATGAAACGATCAGAGAATGTGCAGTCCGCGAAGCTTATGAAGAGACCGGACTCACAATCATCAATCCTGATTATAAAGGCCGTGTTCTGTTTGAATATGACGAGAACGAACCGGAAGAAATTTATATCTATACCTGCAGCACAACCGAAGGCAGTCTGCATGAGTGCAATGAAGGCACCCTTGCCTGGATCGATGAAGAAGAAATTCTGAATCTTGAACTTTGGGAAGGGGACAGGGTATTCCTGAAAAAGATGCTTGCGCATGAAGCAGAAGCGTTTGATATCATCCTTCACTATGACGGTGAAGGAAATCTGACAGACATCAGAGAAAGGGAATGAATTATGGCAAAGCCCATTATTATCGGAATCGCCGGCGGCAGTGCATCCGGCAAAACATCAATTTCCAGAAAGCTGAAGGATCGTTTCTCTGACATGAAATCCGTTCTGATCATCCGTCAGGATGACTACTACAAAGATCAGTCAGACAAGCCGATGGAGGAGAGAATCAAAACAAACTACGATCATCCGTTTGCTTTCGACAATGATCTCCTTCTGGAGCATATTGAGCGGCTTTCCGCAGGTGAAAAAATCGAGAAGCCGACGTATGACTTTGTGAATCATACAAGAAGCGAAGTCACTGAAACATGCTACCCGTGCGATGTATTGATTCTGGAAGGACTGTTTGTTCTTGAAGATGAAAAGATCAGAAGCATTCTCGATATGAAGATCTTTGTCGATACGGATGCAGATGTGCGCTTCATCAGAAGACTTCGCCGTGACGTCAAGGAAAGAGGAAGAGACATGGACGGTGTCATCAGTCAGTATGTCAATACCGTCAGAGTCATGCACAACTCATTCATTGAACCGAGCAAGCGCTACGCTGATATCATCATCCCCGAAGGCGGCGAAAACCACGTCGCGATCGATCTTTTGACAACAAAAATCAGTAGCATCATCAACCGCTGAATGCTATAATACAAAACGCTGATTGGAGGTATCAATATGGCTGATAAAATCTATGTAACAGAAGAAGGTCTGCAGAAACTCAGAGACGAATATAATAATCTGGTCCACGTTGTCCGTGAAGAAGTCAAGAGCGAACTCGCTGAAGCACGTTCCCTCGGTGACCTTTCCGAAAACGCTGACTATGACGCTGCCCGTGACAAACAGGCACGTGTTGAATCCAGAATCTCCGAACTGGAATCAATGCTCAATCATTACGAAATCATTGATCCGACCAAGAGCTCCAAGAAAGTCGTTTCCATCGGTTCAACCGTCAGAATCGAATTCCTTGATACAAAGGAAGAAGCTGAGTACACAATCGTCGGTTCCACCGAAGCAGATCCGCTCAACGGCAAGCTTTCCAACGAAACACCGCTCGCTCAGGCAATCATGAATTCCAGAGCAGGCGATACACGTCTTGTTGAAGTCAAGGATCCCTATGAAGTCATCATTATTGACATTCATTGAGGAAACTGCAGAAATTTGCTGAATATTACAGGCAGGAGGATTTGATCCATGAAAAAACTGCCTGTTTTTTTAATTCTCATTCTGCTCAGCCTGTCTGTTGACCTCAAACCTCTTTCATTTGATTCGATGAGGTCGGATCAGATCAGTGTCATTGTCAAAGGTGCTGTCGAACATCAGGGAGAATATGATCTGCAAATGTATTCGACCGTCGAAAATGCGCTTGAGGCAGCCGGGATCACTGATGCAAGCGATCTTTCCGCAATCAATCCGTCTCTTGTTCTCAAGGATCACGATGTCATCTATGTTCCCGAAAAGAAAAATGAAGAAGAGAAAAGCCGGATCTCCATCAATACTGCCGGAATTGAAGAATTATGCACACTCAAAGGAATCGGACCTTCCACAGCCGAGCGCATCATTGCATTCCGGGAAGAAAACGGACTGTTTCAGTCAATTGAAGATCTGATGCGTGTCAAAGGAATCGGAGAGAGCCGGTTTGAAAAAATCAGGGATGATATATGCCTTTGAAGCTCTTCAGAGAAAACATCCTGCTTGCTTCGTTTCTGCTGTTCTGTTTTCTGATGCTCAAAGATGCATTTCCTTTGTGCGCACTCTGTTCTGTTTATTTTCTCTTTGCAAAGCGTGCATCAGGATCTGCCGGATTGATACTGATGCCGTTATGTTTATTCCTTCTGATTCAGCCTTACCGGTTTGATGAATCCATCAAAGAAGCAAGAATCATTGAAGTCCATCAGAATTATTCAATTGCCCGGAACAAACGAAGCAGATTTCTTGTCTATTCAAACGGTCCGCTTCCATACGATGCACTCATCAGCATCGATTCCCCGTTTGAAACAATCGAATCTGCCAAAGGATTTTTCCGCTATGATTTTGCGGCTGATTTAAAACGAAGAGGAATTGAAAAACAATATGCCGGCGATGAGATCAAAGTCATCTCAGAAGCAGATACCCCACGCAGACTGCTGCAGAAGAAAATCGAAGAAATTGAAGATGCGGAAGTCAAAGCATTTGTATACAGACTGCTGTTAAACTGCACCGACAGAGACATGATTGAGGGCAGCTTTCTGATTCAGAACGGATTTTCATTTGCCGGAATCCTGCTTGTGATCGAAAGCCTTCTCGTATTTCTATTTGAAAAGAAGACAGTGAAGAAGATCATGATCATCTGCAGTCTTCTGCTTGTTTTGTTCTATGGTGTGCGGCTGATTCTCATCAGTTCTATGATGCGCCGTATCATCAGTCTTTCAGAATTAAAATCAAATGAGAAAACCGGTATATGGTGCATTCTGATGATTCTGATCTTCAGAAAACAGATCCTGAGTCCGGCATTTATATATCCGTTCTTTTTTTCTGTTTCTTCATTTTCATCTGATGAAAAACCATATATACGCTATGCATGCGTATTCCTTGCCCAGTCGCTGTTTATGCACCATGTCAATCTGTTTCAGTCATTCTTCTATCCGTATCTCATCAGGCTGACAGGAATCCTCTGGTTTTACAGTCTTGTGATTGTTTTGGTTCCTTCTTTCGCATGGATTGATCTGATCCGTTTTCTGATGGATGTCACTCTGATCACGGATCATCTGACACTCTGCGGCTCAATACTCGGTTTTGGACTTCCGGTATTTGTCTGTCTTGTATGCAGTTTCTACAGAAGCAGACATTTTGCAAAGATTGCATGTGCACTGTTTGCTTTGTTTATGTGTACAGGTCTGTTTCATCCGTTTGCAGAAATCGCATTTATCAATGTCGGGCAGGGGGACTGCATTCTCATCAGAGCTCCTTTGAATCAGGAAAACATCCTGATTGATACCGGTAAGAATTCACAATACAACAGTGTAAAAGCAGCTCTTGAGGCACGCGGTATCAATCGAATCGATACATTGTTTATCACCCATATGGATTCGGATCACTGCGGCAGCATGAATGAAATCATTGAAGATTTTCATGTGAAGCGTGTGATTACGGAACATGAAGGCACAACAATCACAAAATTCTTCACTTTTCACGATATCAATTCACTTTCAACAGAAGACAAGAACCAGAGTTCGCAGATGCTATGCTTTGAAGCAGGCGGACTGTCATTTGTGATGTGCGGCGATTCCGATCAGATCAGTGAAGAAACAGCAGTCCGTAAATACGGCAATCTCAGATGCGATGTACTCAAGCTCTCGCATCATGGCTCAAAGACCGGATCATGCGATCTGTTTCTGGATACCCTGAAACCGAAAACCGGAATCATTTCAAGCGGTGCCTATCAGATTTATCATCATCCATCCCCGGAAACCATTCAGCGTCTGTTAAAACGGCATATTCCGTATCTTGATACAAAGGATCATGGCGACATATCGATTGTTTTCATCGGTCCCTGGAGATTGTTGCTGACATCCGCTCTCTTCTTTGAACTATTGTGAGGTGCTATAATACCCTCATGAGTATATATCTGATGAGCGGCAAAGATCTTTACCGCCTTGAACAAGCATTGAAACGGATCCTGAAGGAGAATTCTGTCGACAGGGATCATACGGTTGTTTTTGACGCTTCGGATGCGAAGAATTTCCGCATTGATACGGCGATCCTGGAGTGCGATACATTTTCCCTGTTTGAAGGAAGCGACCGCAAAGCAGTCATCATCCGCGATCCGTTTTTTCTGAATGCTGCGGCAAAGACAGGAAGCCGCGGAAAAAAGAAAGAAGACAAAGAAGAAGCAGAGCGTGAGAAACGGATGTCTGTTCTTGAACAGTATCTCAAGCGTCCCAATCCGGATACTGCCCTGGTTTTCTATTGCCATGGCTTTGATGCGGACAGCCGCAAGAAAGAATACAAACTGATTGAGAAATACGGCGCAGTCATTACGGCATACAAAAAGATGTATGACCGCGATTTTGCGATCTATTGCGATGAGCAGCTGAAAAAGAATAAACTGACACTGAGACCGGATGCGAAAAGAGAACTGCTGGCAAGAGTGGACTGCGATACGCTGCTGCTGCACAATGCAATCGAAAAGATGCTGCTGTATGGAGAAAGGGAATACAATCTGAATGATGTCCGTGAGCTTGTTTCCCTCAATCCTGAAGTCAATGTTTTCAACATGAGCCAGCAGTTTATTGCCGGTGATCTTGCCGGTACCATCCGCTCGATGAACGAAATGCTGAAGGCTTCTTTTGATCACACATCCTTAATGATGATGCTGGCAAGCCGCATCCGCTCAATGTATACACTCAGGAAGCTGTATGAAAAAGGAATGAGCGAATCCGATATCGCCATGCGGCTGAACATGAAGCCCTATGCCGTCAAAAAGGGACTGGAAAATACAAGAAGTCTCTCCTCAAACAAACTGCTGACCTATTTATGTGAGCTGGCAGAACTTGATCAGGGTATCAAATCAGGAACGATCGATCCGAAAGAAGGATTCGAGCAATTCATACTAAGAAACGGAAAACAATATGCAGGCTATTAAAGAACTTTACAAGGCAGGCAGGGGACCGAGCAGTTCCCATACACTCGCACCCGAGCGCGCCTGCCGTCTTTTCACTGAGACTTTCGGTGAATTCCCGTATTATGAAGCTGAGCTTTTCGGCTCGCTTTCATTGACCGGAAAAGGACATTATACAGACAGAATCATCATGGAATCCCTGCCCGGAGAGTGCAATGTCAAATTCTCCCTGGACTGGGAGGAAGATTTTCCCAACGGTTTCTATCTGACGTCATTCAATGAAAATCATGAAATGCAGCACCGATGGACTGTCTTTTCCATCGGCGGCGGTTCGATTCAGATCAAGGAAATGCCGCTTGACTGGAATGATGAAGTCTATCATGAGAAAAGCTACCGTGAAATCAGACAGCTGATGAAAGATCAGCACATCAGTCTTCTGGATTATGTCTATTCGCATGAGCCGGATCTGAGACCTTATCTGAATCACATCATCGATGTCATGATTGAATGCGTTGACAGAGGCATTACAACGGACGGCATCCTGCCGGGCCGTCTTCATATGAACAGAACAGCCCATCAGCTTTATGCACAATCCACCGAGTCGCTTCTTGAAAACAATGATTTACGACTCATGGCCTATGCATTTGCAGCAGGTGAAGAAAACGCAGCCGGCCATACCTGCGTCACCGCTCCGACGCTTGGTGCATGCGGGGTTATGACAGCGCTTGTGTATTATTGCGCCAAAGACAGAAATATGAACAGACAGCGTTTATGCAATGCACTTGCAATCGGCGGCGTTTTCGGCAATCTCATCAAAAGCAACGCCACCATTTCCGGTGCAGTCGGCGGCTGTCAGGCGGAAGTCGGAACAGCTGTTTCAATGGCAGCGGCAAGCGCGGCATATCTCATGGGTCAGGATATCGATCAGATCGAATATGCGGCTGAAATCGCCATGGAGCATAATCTTGGCTTGACATGCGATCCGGTTATGGGATATGTCATGATTCCCTGTATCGAGCGCAATGCCATGGGGGTTCTCAGAGCCCTTGATGCAGCAACACTTTCAAGATATATGAGCAAAGTCAGAAAGCATCTTGTTTCATTTGATATGGTTGTCGAAACAATGAAACAGACCGGTATGCAGATACCGATCGAACTCAGGGAAACCGCAGAAGGCGGTCTTGCCAGGGAGTTCCTCAATGAAAACTGAACAAATCATTCATCCGTTCGGACCTTTATACGATGAGAACAGTGAAATTCTGATTCTCGGCTCTTTTCCAAGTGTCGTCTCAAGAGAACAGAGTTTCTATTATGCAAACAGAACAAACCGCTTCTGGCCGATTCTGGGAAAGCTGTTTGATGAAGAGATCACAGACAGAAGACAATTCTGCTTAAAGCATCATATCGCCTTATGGGATGTGATTTACAGCTGTACAATCGAAGGCTCAAGCGATGCCTCGATCAGAGATGTCATTCCCAATGATATCGAAGGACTGATCGGAAAAACAAAGATCAGAGTCATCTTTACAACCGGTTCAAAATCAGGTTCATTATATGAAAAATATATTCATACCGGTCTGCCTCACTATGCATTGCCTTCTACAAGCGCAGCAAATGCGAGGATGAAGATCGATGACCTGCTGAAATATTATTCGAAAATCACGGAGGTTCTTCATGAGAAAACCTGAACTATTGGCGCCAGCCGGCAGTATGGATGCCCTCAAAGCGGCGATTGCCGGCGGCTGCGATGCCGTTTATCTCGGTCTCACAAGTTTTTCAGCGCGTGCCTTTGCCGGCAATTTTACGCATGAAGAGCTTCTGGAAGCTGTTCGATATGCACATATACGGAATGTGAAGATCTACGTCACGATGAATACGATGCTCTATGAGACAGAGATCGAAAATGCAAAGAAGGAAGTGGATTTTCTTTATCACGCCGATGTCGATGCACTTCTGATACAGGACTACGGACTGTTCCATCTGGTCAGAACCTGCTGGCCGGATTTTGATGTGCACTGCTCCACACAGATGCATATACATAACCTGGCAGGAGTCAGATACATGCAGTCTGAAGGTGCGGCCAGAGTTGTCATGGCCAGAGAAACACCGGTTGAATTGATTGCAGAAGCAGTACGGACCGGTATGGAAATTGAAGTTTTTGCCTATGGTGCCATCTGCATTTCCTACTCCGGACAGTGTCTGATGTCAGCTTCGCTCAAAAACAGATCCGCCAACCGCGGCATGTGCGCACAATGCTGCAGACTGAAATATACAGATGAAAACGGCAGACCTCTTCCTGAAGGAGAATATCTGCTTTCACCGAAAGATCTCAATGTCATTGACCGACTTCCCGAATTAATGGAAGCAGGTGTTGCAAGCCTCAAGATCGAGGGCAGAATGAAGCGCCCTGAATATGTATATCTGGCCGTCAGGACATTCCGTGAAGCTATCGATGCATTTGCAGAAGGAAAAGAATACAGAGTTTCAAAACAGCGGCAGAAAGACCTGTTGCTGATGTTCAACCGCGGTTTTTCACACGGTCATCTGTTCCATGAAAATGTCAGCGAGCGCATGAGCTGGTACAGACCCAATCATATGGGAGTCAATATCGGCAAAGTGATCCGCTATGAAAAGGGAAGGGTGCTTGTAAAGCTTTCTGATACTCTCAATCAGAATGACGGACTGAGAATTCTTGATGCGAAAACGGATATCGGTCTGACTGCCGTCAAGATCGAAAAGAACGGAAAACTTGTATCAAAAGCCGAAAGCGGCGATGCTGTCTGGCTTCAATGCCACAGTGACACCGCTCCGAAAGCCGGTGCGAATCTTCAGAAAACAAGCGACCGCGTGCTGATCGAAAAAATCGATGATCAGATTGCGGCCGGAAAAAATATTCCTGTCAGCCTGAAATATCGTGCAAAGACCGGTCAGCCGTTTGAAGTGATCCTCTCTGACAATGACGGCCATGAAGTCAATGCAGTAAGTGAATTCATTGTGGAAAAGGCTAAGAATGCTCCGCTTGCCGCATCCAAAATTGAAACGGCAATGCGCAAGACCGGTGAGTATCCGTTTGATGTCATTTCCGTTGAAGGTGAAATGGATGAGGTCTTCATGCCGGTCAGCGTCATGAATGAAACAAGAAGAGCCGCAAATCAATTGCTCGCTGATGCAAGAGCTGTTCTCTATACAGGCCGCACAAGTGCAAAGCCTTATGAATTTGTTCTTCATAAACCTGCCGGAATCAAAAATCATATTCTGCTGCTTTCGGAAGAAGAATATACAGGCAGTTTTGCATATCCCGAAACAGAAATCATCAGAGTCGCAGATCCTGTTAATCCGGAACAGGATGAAAAGGTCAATGTGACTCATCAGGTCATTTCGCAGGCCGGTGATTTTGCAATGAATTTAAGTGAATGCATCGGCGGCCTGAATCTGAATATTGCCAACAGCTATGCAGCTGCCTATGTTCTTTCAAAGCCGGGTATTGATTCATTGATTGTTTCAAGCGAAATGAACAATGCACAGATCAAAGATCTGCTTGATGCTTTTGAAAAAAGGTATGGTTTCACGCCTGAAATCTATCGTCTTGTATACGGAAAACGCGTTCTGATGTATATCAAGGACAGATTTTACAAAGACAGCAGACTGAGCGGAATCAGAGATTATCATGGAAATCTCTTCAAAGTGACTTATAATAAAAACAGGGCAGAGATTCATGAACATGCACCTTATGTCTCAGACAATCCGTATTGTCAGGGCAGTGCGGTGATCATGGATGGACCGCCCGGAAAATATAAGGAGATTATAGAAGAAGCTTATGAAGAATTTCATGAAAGAATTCAAGGCATTCGCCCTTAAGGGAAACGTCATGGACATGGCTGTCGGTGTCATCATCGGCGGTGCGTTCAGCGCAATCATCACAGCATTCATCGAAAACATCATCAACCCGATCATCGGTCTTGCTTTCCAGACAGATTTCTCATCCGTCGTAATTCACATGGGCTCGGTTGATCTCGGAATCGGTGCTTTCATCTCCGCAGTCATCAACTTCGTCCTGATGGCATTTGTCCTCTTCGTGATGGTCAAGGCTGTCAACAAGGCTAAGAGCCTGGCAGAAAAACCGGCAGAACCTGCACCGGAACCTGCCAAGAGTGCTGAACTTGTAGCTCTCGAAAAGATTGTTGAACTTTTAGAGGAAAAGAAGTAATCAATCATTGAAGCGAAAGCGGCGAAAGCCGCTTTTCCTTTATCTGCGGTGTTATATTTGCTATAATATTGCGGGTTATCCCAGGGAGATTTCATGTTTCTGAAACGAATAGAAATGCAGGGCTTCAAATCCTTTGCCGATAAGACGATTATTTCATTTGAGCATCCGGTGACCGGAATCGTAGGTCCCAACGGCTGCGGCAAATCAAATATCACCGATGCGGTCAGATGGGTACTCGGCGAACAGAGTGCCAAAAGCATGCGCGGTGACAAGATGAATGATGTCATCTTCGCCGGCAGTGCCGACCGCAGAAAAGTCAATATGGCGGAAGTGACCCTTGTATTTGATAATACATCCAAAGTACTGAATGATGAGCGCGAAGAGCTTGAAGTCACAAGAAGGCTCTACCGCGATTCAGGCGATGCCGAATATCTGATCAACCGCAGAAATGTCCGTCTGAAGGACGTTATTGATCTGTTTCTTGATACCGGACTCGGCAGAGATTCTTTAAGCATTATTTCGCAGGGCAACGTCCTTTCGGTTGCCGAAGCAAAACCGGTTGAGCGCCGCGGCATCTTTGAAGAAGCAGCCGGCGTTGCCAAATTCAAAAAGAGAAAGATCGAATCCATCAGCAGACTTTCACGGACAACCGACAATCTGCAGAGACTGACCGATGTTCTCAACGAACTTGAAAAACAGGTTTCACCTCTGAAGCGTCAGGCCAGAAAAGCAGAGATTTACCGTGAAAAGAAGGCACGTCTTGAAGAGATTGAAATCAGCGTGCTGGTATCGGAAATCGATCAGATCCTTTCCGAAATTGATACCGCAAAAAAGACGCTGTTTGACATCGAAGCAAAATCTGCCATGTATTCAACCAGCATCCAGGTTTCCGAACTGCGGATCCAGGAAGGCCGCAAGAGCGTTTCCGCCCTCGACAATGAGATCGCAGTGCTGCAGGATGACCTGCTTGCAAACTATAACGAAGTCGCAGCGCTCGAAGCACGTAAAACCGAGCTTGATGAGCGCAGAAAATATATCGTACAGACCGGTGATGCCAAACAGAAGGCGAAGGAACTCCGTGAACTTCTCGATGCGGCAAAGCTTGAATATGATGACCGTAAGGAACGTCTTGATTCACTGAATACGGAAATCAGGCTGTTTACCGAAAAGCTGTCCGGTTCGGCTGCCAGGATTCTTGATCTTTCTGCAGCTTATGAGCGCGAAAGCTCGATGCTGAGAACACTTGAAAACCGCAAGAATGTTCTCGATCAGCTGATCAGATCGCCTTTCAACAACCAGGCAGGTACACGTGCCGTCATGGAAAGCAGAAATGCGCTGCATGGCATTCTGGGAGTTGTCGGTCAGGTATTCGAAGTTGATGACGGCTATGAAGAAGCTGTCGCTACGGCGCTGGGCGGAGCGATGATGAATATCATCACTTCCAATGATCAGGCTGCCCGTGAAGCAATCCGCTTCCTTAACCGCAACCAGTCCGGCCGTGCTACATTCCTGCCTCTGACAGTCCTGCAGCCAAGATACATTGCAAAAGACATCAGAATTATCTGTGACAATACCAAAGGTTTCCTTGGCGCTGCCAGCGACTTTGTGCATAACGATCCGCAGTTTGATCCGGTTGCTCAGTCGCTGCTTGCCAATGTCCTTGTCGTCGATACGATGGAAACCGGCAATGAGCTCTCCGCTTTGACAAAGCGTCAGTACAAGATTGTGACGCTGAACGGCGAAGTGATTCACCGCGGCGGTTCAATGACCGGCGGTAAAACACGTCATGATGCAAACCTTGTCACAATGCGCAAGGAAGCAAGCGAAATCGAAGGCAAAATCGATTCCCAGAGAGCAAAGCTTGCCATGGCCCGCAAGGCTCTTGATTCAGCAAATGCCGATCAGGAAATCATACAGCGGGGCAAGCAGGAAAGAGTTTATGCGGTCGCCGCACTCGAACCTGTCGTTGATGCGAAACAGGCCAAATATGAAAAGCTGCGCAATGATTATTCGCTTCTGAAAACCGATTATGATGAAGACGAAACTGATGCCCATGCGGATGAACTTGTCATCAAGCTCAACGCCGCATATCTCAAACGTGATGAAATCACAAACGGCATCAAGACCAAGCGCGAGCAGAGGGCTGCCGAAGCGGCTGACAACGAGCGCAAGGAAGCACAGCTTTCCCAGGTCAGAAAAGACCTTCAGCTTGCCGAAGCAAGTGCAAATGCAATCAGAATCGATCAGTCCCGTCTTGAAACAAGGATGGAAAACAACCTGTCAAGACTGACAAGCGAATACAAGCTGACCTATGAATTTGCCAAGACTAAGGTCAGTGAAGAACCGGTTGAAAATGCTAAGGAAGAAGTCGCAGCTTTAAGAGCTGATATCGAAAGACTCGGCAATATCAACATGAACGCGCCGGAAGAATATACCGAAGTCAATGAGCGCTATGAAACGCTCAAAGGACAGATTCAGGAACTTTCGGAAGCGCGTGACAAAATCCTTTCTGTCATCGATGAGCTTGATGAGACGATGAAAAAGCAGTTCAAGGAGATGTTCGATCTGATCAATGCACAGTTCAATGACATTTTCCGTTCTCTTTACGGAGGCGGAAAGGCAACACTGATTCTGGAAGATCCTTCTGATATACTGAATACAGGTATTGATATCGATGCCCAGCCTCCCGGAAAAGCTGTTCAGAACAACAAGCTGTTCTCGGGCGGCGAGAAGAGTCTGATTGCGCTGTGTGTTCTGTTTGCCATCCTCAAAGTCAAGCCGGTACCGCTCGTCATTCTCGATGAGGTTGAGGCGGCCCTTGATCCGGGCAACGTGGAGCGCTTTGCACAATACCTGCATCGCTATACCGACCGTACCCAGTTTATCGTCGTTACACACAGACCGGGCACAATGGAGAATACCGATGTGCTCTATGGCGTTACCATGCAGCATCAGGGCGTCAGCCAGATGCTGAAAGTTGAACTGAGAGAAGCCATTGACATGGCTGATCCGACAGTTCTGGAGGCTGTTTCATGAGTTTTCTGAGCAAATTAAAAGATAAATTCTTCGGTCATGCGGAAGAGGAGAAAGCAGTCTATCTTTCCGGCTTCAAAAAGGCAAAGCAGACATTCGGCGATCAGCTGAATGAGATGCGCTATCAGTTCAAGGGAGTCGATGATGAATTCCTTGAACAGCTCACAATCATTCTGCTTGAAAGCGATGTCGGAATCGAGACTGCAGACCTGATCTGCGACCGTCTGAAGGAAAAATGCGATAACTTCCCGGGTCTCACATTCCATTGGGCAATGAACTTCTTAATTGAAATCATGCAGGAAGTCTACAATGAATATGAGGACACTGACATTGTATACAACGAAAACGGACCGACCGTGATTCTGCTTGAAGGCGTCAACGGCTCCGGCAAGACAACCAGCGCTGCCAAACTTGCGCAGATGTATATGAAACAGGGCAAATCCGTTGCCTTTGTGGCAGCCGATACATTCCGTGCAGGCGCTATCGATCAGCTTGCAAAATGGGGTGAAAGGCTCGGCGTCCATTGCATCAAGGGAAGAGAAAACGGCGATCCGAGTGCAGCGATTGTCGACGGCTGCCGCTATGCAAAAGAGAACGGCATCGATATTCTCTTATGCGATACAGCCGGCAGACTTCAGAACAAGGTCAATCTGATGAATGAGCTTTCGAAGATGAACCGTGTATCTGCCCGTGAAATCGAAGGTGCACCTCACAATGTATGGCTTGTCCTGGATGCGACAACCGGTCAGAACGGTCTTTCCCAGGCTCAGGTATTTGCTGAATCGACAAAGCTTTCAGGCATTATCCTGACCAAGATGGACGGCACTGCCAAAGGCGGAATTGTCCTGGCAATCAAGCATAAGCTTCATGTACCGGTATTGTTTATTGGTCTAGGCGAGCAGCCTGAAGATCTGAGACCTTTCAATCTTGATTCCTATCTCTATTCCATTTCGGAAGGACTCGAAAATGGATAAGATTGAAGCCAACAATCTGCTTGATTTCTATGGGTGTCTGCTGACAGACAAACAGAGAGCAATCTGTGATTACTATTACCGCGAGGATTATTCGCTCAACGAAATCGCTGAAATGGAAGGCGTCTCAAGAAGCGCTGTCTATGACACGGTGAAAAGATGCGATAAAGAACTCGCTGAATATGAAGAAAAGCTGCATAATGCAGGTGCATACAGAAAACGCATGCAGCTTTATGAAATGATCAGAAAGCAGGGGAATGAAGAAATCAATGCCCTGCTCGATAAGTGTATTGAAACTGAAACCGAATGAGGAGGAAAAATGAGTAAGGTTATTGCGGTCAATTCCGGTTCATCATCACTGAAATTCCAGCTGTTTGACATGCCTTCCGAAGAAGTGCTGACAAGCGGACAGGCTGAACGTATCGGCCAGGAAATGGGAACTTTCACCATCAAGTACAACGGTGAAAAGCATGTTACAAATCTGCCGCTGCCTGATCACAAGGCAGCAGTCAAGCTTCTTCTGAAGAGCTTAAGCGATCTCGGTATTGTCAAGGATCTCTCCGAAATCAAGGGTGCAGGCCACCGTATTGTCCAGGGCGGCGCATACTTCTCAGAGAGCGTTGTCGTTGACGAAGACGTTGTTGAAAAGGTTGATGAGTTATGCGAACTCGCTCCGCTGCACAACCCGGCACACCTTGTCTGCTACAGAGCATTCAAGGAAGCACTGCCTGAGATCGGACACGTATTCGTATTCGATACAGCATTCCATCAGACAATGGGACCTGAATCCTATCTGTTCCCGGTACCTTATGACTGGTATACACAGTATAAGATCCGCCGTTACGGCGCACACGGAACCAGCCACTGGTATGTCAACAGACGTGCTGCTGAAATCATGGAAAAACCGGTTGAAGAACTGAACATGATCACCTGCCACCTTGGCAACGGTGCTTCCATTTCTGCAATCAGAGACGGCAAGGTCATCAACACATCCATGGGCTTAACACCGCTTGGCGGAATCATGATGGGCACACGTTCCGGTGATATCGACCCGACTGTTGTCTTCTACATGATGAAGAAGCTTGAATGCACACCGGATGAAATGGACACATTCCTCAACAAGCGTTCCGGTATGCTCGGTGTTTCCGGCATCAGCTCAGATGCACGTGACATCCAGGCTGCTCTTGAAGAAGGAAATGAAAGAGCAATCCTGACTGTTGATCTTTATACAAACAGAGTCATCAACGTCATCGGCGGCTACTACATGCAGTTAGGCCATGTTGATGCAATGGTCTTCACAGCAGGTCTCGGTGAAAATGACGCTCACATGAGAGAAAGAGTTCTGAAGAAGCTTGAAGAAGGTCTCGGACTTTCCATCGACTACGATCTCAATGCTAAGATCCATGGCAAGGAATGCCTGATCTCCAAGCCTGATTCAAAGATCGCTGTCTATGTCATCCCGACAAACGAAGAGCTCGTCATTGCCAGAGATACAGTCAGACTGCTCGGCTTATGATTGATTTCAGCGGGCTGAGCGATGCCATCCGCTCATTTGACAGTATCGTGATTTTCCGCCATATTCATCCCGACTGCGATGCCCTCGGCTCACAGTTCGGACTCAAAACCTGGATTCTGGATAACTATCCGGACAAGCATGTCTATGCGCTTGGCGCTGAAACAACAAGCCAGGGAATATGGCCGAAGAGCGATGAATGTACGGATGAAGTCATTGCGAAGAGCCTTGCCATTGTTCTTGATACTGCTGCCGTCAACCGATGCGATGACGCACGTTTTGTGAGTGCGAAGATGATCGTCAAAATCGATCATCATCCCGATGTCGACGGATACGGCGATCTTCAGTATGTCAATTCCGAAGCTGCCGCTGCCTGTGAAATCCTTGCCGGTTTTCTCAAGAGTGAAGGTAAAACAATCAGCAGAAAATGTGCAGAATATATCTACAAGGGAATTCTGACCGATACGCTTCGTTTTACCACCAGCAACACAACCGCAGAAACACTCAACGCTGCCGCATTCCTGGCGTCGCACGGGGTCAATATTCCCGAGGTGAACAGAGAGCTGTTTGATCTTGATCTTGATGAATTCAGGCTTGCAACATTTATCAGAACGAATGTTCATTATGATGAAAGCGGCCTTGCCTGGCTGATCATGAAGAAAGACAAACTCGAAGAATTCGGCATTACAGGTTCCGAAGCACGCGGCCATATCGATGAAATCGGACATGTCAGAGATTTCAGAATCTGGGCGATGTTCACCGAAGCGCTCACGGGCGAAGCAAACCGCTATGAAGCAAGTCTTCGTTCCAAAAAGGCAGTCGTCAATGAGATCGCTGCCGAATACGGCGGAGGCGGGCATAAAAACGCAGCCGGCATCAAGGGCATAAGCGAAGAAAATGTCAACGAAATCATCAGCAGGCTGAAGCATCTTGCTTCAATCAGCTGATCCAGGGACCGTGCATGGATTGTACGGTCCTTTTCATATTGTTTTTCCATTCAATCAATATGAAATGCATGGCTGATTTGTTAAAATATCTGCAGAAAGAAAGTGAGAATAAGATCATATGAGCAAAGTCAGCGAAACAACCAGAGAAAGCTGGATCAAAGCAACATTCCCGGAATGGGGAACATGGCTGAACGAAGAAATCGAGAATACGGAAATCAAAGAAGGAACAGTCGGCATGTGGTGGCTCGGCTGCACCGGAATCTGGTTCAAGACACCGGGCGGTGCCAATATCACAATTGATTTATGGGCAGGCAACGGCAAGAGAACCCATGGCGACGGAAAGATCAAAGTCGGCCATCAGATGGCTAATATGGCAGGTGTACGGAAGATGCAGCCGAACCTCAGAGCAGTTCCGTTTGTCATCGATCCGTTTGCCGTTAAACATGTCGATGCAGTCCTGGCGACACATTATCATCAGGATCATATGTCAGCTGAATTTGCAGCTCATGTCATCCAGTCCGGCATGACAACAACCGACACAGAAGGAAATGAAATTCCTGTACCGTTCATCGGACCGGCAAAGTCAGTTGAAACATGGATCAAATGGGGTGTACCGGCAGAGCGCTGCATCACTGTCAAACCCGGCGATACGATCAGAATCAAGGATCTTGAGATCGTCGCTCTTGATTCATTCGACCGTACATGTATCGTCACAACCGATTCACAGGGACCGGACCGTGAAGAGCTTTACGGCAAATGCCCGACCGACATGGATGAAAAAGCTGTCAACTATCTCGTCAAGACACCGGGTGGCAACATCTATCACAGCGGCGATTCCCATTATTCCATTTACTTTGCAAAGCACGGCAAGGATTATGACATCGATGTCGCATTCGGCTCCTTCGGTCTCAATCCGGTCGGCATCCAGGACAAAATGGAATCCACCGATATTCTCCGCATGGCAGAAGCTCTCAGGTGCAAGGTTGTCATTCCCATTCATTATGATGTCTGGACAAACTTCATGGCCGATGTCAATGAAATCAAAGTTCTTTATGACATGAGAAAAGACAGACTGGACTATCAGTTCCATCCGTTCTTCTGGGAAGTCGGCGGCAGATATATCTATCCGACCGACATGGACAGACGTGCCTATCATCATGACCGCGGTTTTGATGACTGCTTCGACTATGAACCCAACGTTCCGTTCCGCTCCGTGCTTTAAGGAAAAGGTGCTTCGTGAGAATCTTAGTGCTTGATATCGGCACGACCAGCATGCGCGGCATCCTCTATGACGAAAAGGGGAGTCAGCTCGCTCTTGCAAGAAGAGAGAATCATCTGATCTTCATGGGCGACAGTCTGATCGAAGAGAATCCGACCGACTGGTATGACAATACAATCGAGATCATCCGTGAAATTATCTCAGTCACGGGTGATCCCGGTTTTGATGCGGTCGCGATCACCTCGCAGCGCTCAAGCATCATTCCTGTCGATCAGAGCGGCAGCCCTTTGAGCGCTGCAATCATGTGGCAGGATACCAGAAACCGCGCCATCTGCAAAAAGCTTGAGGAATATAATCCGATGCTTTATGAAAGAACCGGTGCCCAGGTATCAACGGTATTTTCAGGTTCTAAAATGACATGGATCAGACAGAACGAGCCTGAAATCTATCAGCATACATACAAATTTCTGAACATCCCCGAATACATTGTCCATAAGATGTGCAATGTATTTGTTTCCGATACAACCTACGCTTCCAGAAGCGGTCTTATGGATATACGGACATGCCGATGGGATCCGGAAATCCTTGAACTCTATGAAGTTGAAGAAGATAAACTGTGCCGTCTGATTGAACCGTCTGAAACAGCCGGCTTCATCACGGAAGAATTTGCATCCTTATGCGGAATCAGAGCAGGCATTCCGGTGATTCACTGCGGTGGCGATCAGCAATGCGCTGCGATCGGTCACGGCATCATTGAAAAAGGACCGGTTTCGCTGACTGTCGGAACCGGCGGCTTTCTTGCGGCAGTGCTTGATGAAATGCCTGATATGATGCCAAGCGGCGTCATCATCAACAAGGCATCCAGCGAAAACCAATATATGATGGAAGCCAATATCTTAAGCTGTGGGGCGGCTTTTGACTGGTGTGCACGTGAGCTTTACGGCATGGAAAAGAACGATTACGATTTTCTGAACCGTGAACTCGCAAAAGAAAATTTTGTTTCTTCGCCGCTTGTGATCCCTTATTTTTCAGGCCGGGGAGCTCCGGACTGGAATCCGCTTGCCAAGGCAGTCTTTTCCGGAATCACAACTGCGACAAGACGCTCCGAAATCTTCAAAAGCATCATGGAAAGCATCTTCATGGAGATTGCAAATCATCTTGAACATATGTCCGAAGTCACAGAGATCAGCCGCGTTTATGTCGGCGGCGGCTTAACCGGTTCATCAGTTCTCAATCAGCTGCAGGCAGATATATACGGGCGTTCTGTCGCCTGTGTGAACAATCCCGAAGCAACAGCCCTCGGCGCACTTGCGGTTGCACTCAGGGGACTTGGAAAATACAAAACAACAGCAGAAGCGCTGCATGCCGTAACGCACGTAAGCAGCACTGTTTATACACCCGACAGCAATCTTCATTCCGCCTATGAAATCAAGCGGAGAAAGATGAACAGACTGTATGAAATCATCAGCCAGGGAGGCGGATATGAAAGCATCTAAAAAAGTCATCGGTACACTGACCAAATGCTATGCATGCGGTACATACAATTATGACGGCAGCGACCATCTGATCGTGGCTGCCGAAAAGAAAGATCCCTGCTTTGCATTTACAAAAAACGGAGAGCAGACGGATACGCTTTGGGAAGGACCGGGCGGTGTTATGACACTGACCGAATTCCATGGGAAGGAAGATCTTCTTCTGGCAACCCAGAAGTTCTATTCTCCCAACGATTCCGCCGAAGCAAAGATTGTTTATTATACGAGAAATGAAAACGGATGGGACTGTCATGTATTATGCGATCTGCCGTTTGTGCACCGTTTCGGCATCATTGAAAAAGCAGGAAGAAAGTATCTGATCGCATGTACACTGAAATCAGCCCATGCCTTCAAAAACGACTGGACATGCCCGGGAAGAATCTGGTGGGCACCGCTTCCGGAAAGTCTTCTTGAATTCAATGAAGACCATCAGCTTGCACTCAGGCCGTTAGTTTCGGGACTCACGAAGAATCATGGCTTTGCGATCCACGAAAACGCAGACGGCAGCACCTTCGCAGTTGTCGGTACGGAAAACGGAATCTACAAAGTCGATGCACCTGAAAATGAAGGTGAAGAATGCATTGCGGAATGTCTGCTTGATACGCCGGCAAGCGATATGCTCTATCTTGATTTTGATCAGGACGGCGAACGTGAACTGCTCGTACTGTCACCGTTCCATGGCGATACCGTTTCTGTCTACAAAAAGAAAAACGGAATCTTTGAGTGCGTCTGGCAGCGGGAAAAGAAAATGCCTTTCATCCATGCAATCTATGCCGGCTTCATCAAAGAAAGATGGGTCGCATTCATCGGCAACCGTGAAGAAGACCGCGAACTGATTGCGGTTGAATATAAGGACGGCGATTATCGCATCAGCGTTCTTGATCAGGGAGCCGGACCTGCCAACTGCATGTATTTTGAACATGACGGAAAAAATATGCTGCTGGCGGCCAACCGTGAAACAGATGAGATCGCACTTTACACACTGGAGGACTGACAATGGAGATTTCACTTGCATTATATGAAAAAGCGATTCCTTCAGGTCTGTCCTTTGAAGAGATGTTCCGGATCACAAAAGAGTGCGGATTCGACCGTTTTGAAATCAGCATCGATGAAACGGACGCAAGACTTGCAAGACTTGATATGAGCCCGGAAGAGATTGAGGAGCTTGGCGCACTTGCCCGCCGCATCGGTGTACCGATCCGGACAATGTGTCTTTCCGGACATAGAAAATATCCGTTCGGTTCACTCAATCCGGACATCCGTAAGCGTTCTATGGAAATCATGTACAAGGCAGTTGATTTCTGTGTCTGTGCATCAATCCCGGTGATTCAGCTTGCCGGATATGATGTCTATTATGAAGAAAGCACTCCCGAAACACTGAAGTATTTTGAAGAAAACCTCAGGAAAGCTGTCGATTATGCAGCATCCAGAGGAGTTGTGCTTGCCTTTGAATCAATGGAAACACCGTTTATGGATACGATCGGAAAGATCATGAAATATGTTGATCTGATCGGCTCGCCGTGGCTTGGCATTTATCCTGATATCGGCAATCTGAAAAACGCAGCCGTACTCTATGGCTTCGATGTCACGGAAGAGCTGAAAAAAGGGAAGGGGCATACATTTGCCGTCCACCTCAAGGAAACCCTGCCCGGCATCTTTCGTGATATGAATTACGGAACCGGCGGACATACCGAATATATCCCGTGCATCAAAGCTGCGCTTGATATGGGGGTCAGAATGTTTACCGGTGAATTCTGGTATCAGAACGGACAGGATTATATGAAAGTCATCAAAGAATCAAATGAATTTCTGAGAAATGTGATCAGGGAGGCACAGAATGCTTGAAGAACTGAAAAAGATTGTATGTGAATCCAATCTTGAACTCGTCAGAAGGGGAATTGTCATCTATACATGGGGCAATGTTTCCGGAATCAGCGAAGACAGAAAATATATGGTCATCAAGCCGAGCGGCGTCGATTATGACGGAATGAGCCCTGATGACATGGTTGTTGTCGATCTTGAAAGCGGAAAGCGTGTTGAAGGAAAATGGAAGCCGTCCAGTGATACCGATACACATCTTGAACTCTACAGACGCTATCCTGCGATCAAAGGAATTGTCCATACCCACAGCATCAACGCTGTCGCATTTGCCCAGGCCGGCAAAGCAATACCGGCTCTCGGTACAACGCATGCGGATTATTTCTATGGCGATATTCCGTGTACACGTGAACTGACAAAAGAAGAAGTTGAAGAAGCTTATGAAAAAAATACCGGTAAAGTGATCATCGAAACAATCGATTCACTCGGATATGATCCGATGGCGATACCCGGTATTGTCGTCAAGAATCACGGTCCGTTTGCATGGGGAAAGTCTCCGGCAAATGCTGTCTATAATGCAGTTGTCATGGAAACAGTGGCAGAGATGGATCTCAGAACACTGATGCTTAATCCTGATGCATCCATAGCCAGCTATGTTCTTGACAAGCATTATATGCGCAAGCACGGACCGAATGCTTATTACGGACAGGATAACAGCAAGAAATAATCCTGCTATTCATCAGCAAATCAAAATCCGTTTCAAGGCCGGGAATCCATCGATTTCCCGGCTTTTATGTGCCAAAGAACAGTAAAAATTGAGCTTTTTTAAGATTCATGATGTCAGGATGTCAAGTATTGAATTGAATTTGTTACGTTGTATAATCAGAATCCATACGGAGGAAATGAAATATATGACAGCAATCAATAAGAAAGTATTATCTGAAATTGTCGCAGCTGAACATAACCTGACGAAAAAAGAAGCAGCAGAGATTGTCGATCTGCTGTTTGATACGATCACTGAAACACTGAAAGAAGGAAACAAAGTAGAAATTACCGGTTTCGGTAAGTTTGAAGTCCGTGAAAGAAGCGGCAGAACCGGAATCAATCCCCAGACAAAGGAAAAGATTGAAATTGCACCGGTCAAAACTCCTGCCTTCAAGGCTTCCAAGAACCTTAAGGAGTACGTCAAGTAACTTCTGAGCGTATCAGCGTCCGTTTACGGGCGCTTTTTATATTCAGATGAATCAGTGATCGTTTACATCGGAAAATGCCTGAAACGGCCTGAAATACGCTGAAATTGAATATTCAATAGATGAAGCTGTAAATGTTATACTAAATACGTATAAATCCGGAGGCGGCTATGAGCATTGACAGAAAGAATCCAATCCAGGAAGAAGATAACTCATTCTTTGACAGTGAGTATAAAAAATATACATCAGAAGGATCTGCAGACAGCTGCGCAACCGGCTCACTGACACTGGATGATCTGACAGCCATGTACGGAACAGAAAATACACGGATGTTAAAGGATTATGAAACAGCTTCACTGAATATGAGTGAACTGACCAGGAGCATCCATGAGAACACAGATGCAAAGATTGAAAGTCTTCAGGGACAGGCAGCGGAAGATGTCCGCAGCGATTATGAATTTGATCCCGATGAAGTCACAATCGGTGAGATGATCAGAATCAATGAAGAAATTGCCAAAAAGCAGAAAGAACTCTCTGAAGA
>JAUNEN010000181.1 GCA_030525525.1 Erysipelotrichaceae bacterium | reverse complement strand
AACAATGTCGGGATGCCGAAAAGATATGCTTTCCAGTAAGGCATTACCTTATGCCTGCGAAATCACGGGTTATTGGGGCAGGGTTTCAGTTATGATTGGGGCACCTGTTAAGTGTAACTGGGGCGGTGATTCATGTCTTATTGGGGCATCACGCCGAAGATTAAAGAAATACCCGCCGCACGAAGGCCTATGGCCTTCGCACAGCAGGTATTTCTTTAATTGGGGTTATCTTGGCAGTGTTTTACGAAGATCTTCACTTTGAATCGGGAGATGGTATGAGCGCTCAATACATCTGGAAAGCACTGCTTCCGCAAACGCATGTTCCGCGAACTTGTCATACCATTCATCTGTAGTGTAGTTGGATATAAACATAATGGAACCGTTCTTATACCTGGCGTCCAGAACTTCAAAGAAGATCCTGCAGCTTTCCAAGTCATAAGGATTGAACCCTACATCATCAAGAATCAGAAGATCATATTTGACGATCTTATTGATCTCTTTCAGATATTCCTGAGGTGAAAGAGTCTTCATATAGAGAAGCAGACTGTTCAATGTATAAAACCGCACCTTTCCGTATAATTCACACGCACGTACAGCGATTGCACAACCGATCCAGGTCTTCCCGGATCCGCTTCCGCCGGTAATAATCAGATTGTTTTTCTCTTTAATCCAGTCACACCGCATCATCTGATTCAATATATCCATGTTCATGGAACGCCCGCATTCTGTATAGAGATCTTCTATATCAGCGTCAGGCATTTTCAGACCTGCGTCTTTGATCAGTTTGTTAACCTTATTGGCACGGCGGTTATTGAATTCCGCAAGAATGATTTCGGAAAGCTCGCTTTGAACAGCGAACAGATTGCAGTTTGGACTGCTCAGTTTTTCTTCAAGCGCTTTTGCCATGGATGACATTCTCATTTTGCGCAGTATTCCCGGCATTGCATAGATGTCATATGATTGAATGATATTGTTGGTAATTGTCATTTCGTTGTTCTCCTATAATTTGTATTTGTCTTTTCCTCTGAGATTAGCCGTAGGCTTATTCTTTTCTGTCCGTTCTACGCCACCGGCTCTCGCTTTGCGGACTTCTGCCGCTCTGTTTTTCACATACCCGTAGTTGTAGACGCGGAGTTCCAGGCCTTCCTGACAGACTTTCTCCATCTCCTGCCGTGTAAGCCTCTTTTCCCCATGGCTTTCCCAGGTCATCGCAATGATTCCCATACAGCCGTCATACGCATCCTCATAGTGCTTCCTGGAATTCAGATATGCCTTGATGTACTGTTCTGTATACATTCCGATTTCACGCGCTTTTTCAAGCAGCCATTCAGGGGATTTCAGTTTCATAGCCGCAGCGATCTGATGGGCCGGCGGTCTGTGTCTGTCATCGGTATGAACATTGTGAAGTGTAGGGCCGTATGACCGCTTCCATTCAGCGATCAGTTCCCGTTCCATACTGAAAACTCTCAGCTGAGTGAACGAGTATTTCATCATCACTTCCGTGCCTATATACTGATAAGGGACGGAGTATTTATGATTGTCGCCGCGGATATTCACATGGTAATTGTGAGGAACCTTTGTGAATTCGTAGCTATAAATACTGAAGTCCTTTTTCGGTAAAGGCGACAGCTCAGGATAATCCACTGACATAAACCACTCTCTGCGGTTCATTCCGGTTTTTCTGAACTCAAGATCTGTCATCTGATCCATAAAGATACGGACCGCATGATTGATATCATCCAGACTGTGATATTCTTCCGCGTGTTCATCCAGTTCCGAGAGTATCCAGTCATAAGAGATGCCCACCTGATTTTCAACATCGTTTTTCTCGGTCGGAGAAACTTTGTGCGCCGGCAGAGTTACAAAGCCATAGTGTTCCTGCAAATCTTCAAATGCCGACTGAAGTTCAACTTCACGGTCTTTATGAGATTTCACAGCAGTACGGAGATTGTCGGGAATAACATACTTCGGAACTCCGCCGTAGTATTTAAGCGCATTGATATTACAGCGGATAAATGCTTCTGTCTTTTCATCCAGAGTGGCTTCTACATATGGCATCTGACTAGCGCCAAGTGTTGCCACAAAGAAATGAACTTCGGTCTGTTTACTGTTTCCGTGAAAATCAAACTTCATTCTTCTGCCAGCCCAGTCAATATACATACAAAGTCCAAACGGCTCATTCATCAGAAGCACAGGTTTAAGGTTATGAACCTTACACCATCGCTTATACAGAACAGCTGTCCAACCATAGCTGTACGAATCAGCCGGATCTTCTTTTCTGTACCGGAACCATTCATGGAACAGGGAACGATCTTTATAGCGGCTGATGTTGGTATGTATTTTCTGGAAATCCGGCATGCGTTTAGATGGCTTTCTTTTTCCGGCATTAGGATAAAACAGCTCTGTTATCTCGTCTGAACTGCATACTGCCAGCAGCTGCGATGTCAGTCCGTTTTCTCTGGCCGTATTCCAGATTCTGCCTACAGAGCCTTTGCCTACGTTTGCCATAGAAACAATCTGCCTTTCAGAGTAACCAAGTTCTTTCAAAGTGATGATCGAACGGATTTCTTTGGCATTCAGCTTTTTCATGATTTCACCTCCTTTCTATACTCCTAAATATACTGAGTTCAGGAGGTGCTGCATTATGATTGCGTGCTGTTTCAGCACAGACATGCCACAACAAAAACGGGGCACTTAGTGCCCCAATAAAAACAAAACAGCGCCCCAGTTAGAACTGAGACGCTGCCCCAATAGACGGAAATTTTGCACTTATGCCCAAGGACTTCTTCCAGTTCATTCTGCATACCGCCAAACGGCATATAC
>JAUNEN010000180.1 GCA_030525525.1 Erysipelotrichaceae bacterium | reverse complement strand
TTCTTTTTACATACGCACATTGGCAAAAAAATAATAAATTGCCGATGTGCGTTGGTATGCTTTTAGAAGAGTGTTATACTGAATATCGGCAAAAATGTATTGAATTTGCCAATGTGCGTGATTACTGCAAAGGAGATGATATCATGCAGTGGTATGAAGAAGTGCTTGATCGCATAGATGATAAAAAAATATATCGCCATAAAGAACTCATGGATGAATTAAGAAAATTGAAAACAGACTTGTCTGAAAGCACATATCACTGGGCAATCAGTGGTTTGGTCCGCGATGGCGGATTAACCAGATTAGGCTATGATTCGTATTCGCTATCTTCGGACATACCAAAGGATGAATATATACCGGTGTATTCTGACACAGCCGAAAGATTGATACGGTTTATTTCTGAAAAGTATCCTTATGTGCAGTTTACGGTCTTTGAAACAGTTTTAATGAACGAGTTTTTAAACCATCTGATTGCACAGAATACGGTTTTTATTCAGGTTGAGAAGGAAAGCAGTATCTATGTTTTCCGGTTCCTTCAGGACCAGGGGATTCAAAATGTTATGTATAAACCCAGCAAAAAGGATTTTAATCTGTATTGGGCAAAAGACAGTGTCATTGTAACGGATATGATATCGGAGGCACCGATTCGGCTGAATAAGCCTCACTATATAATGTTGGAGAAAATGCTCGTTGACATATCTGCTGACAAGCTCATCGCTACAACGTTCAGCAAAGCGGAATTGCCTGATGTTTATGAACAGGCACAGAGCCGGTATCTTTTGGATAAAGTGAGGATGCTGAGATATGCTCGCAGGCGTAACCGGCAAGACGTACTACTGAAATATCTTGAAGGGAGTAAAGTAGAAGATGCTACTTCGTGAAAACTATACGGCGGAACACATTTTAAGGCTTAGGGAAGAAACCGGGGCGGATCCCTCCATTCTAGAAAGGACGGTATTCGCTTTTGGTCTGCTTGAAGCCATCCGGAGTGTTGACATGCCCTTTATTTTTAAGGGCGGCACGTCACTTCTGGTTATGCTTGATGAGCCGAGAAGGTTAAGTACGGATATCGATATCATCGTAGACCGTGATACGGATGTCGATGGTTACATTGAGAAGGCAGGGAAGATCTTTCCCTTTGTCAGCGTGGAGGAACACAAACGGAAAGGTCTCAATGATATAGAAAAACGTCATTTTAGGTTTCATTTCCTATCACCGAGGACCGGCAAGGAAATCAATATACTATTGGATGTTGTGTTTGAGGATAATCCGTATCTGAATGTAATGGAGCGCCCCATCAGAAGTCGTCTCTTATTGAGCGAAGGCAAGGATCTAACGGTTAGCCTTCCTGACAAGAACTGCATTCTCGGAGATAAGCTTACGGCCTTTGCTCCGCATACGACTGGGATTCCATTTGGAGTAGACAAGGAACTGGAAATCATAAAACAATTGTTTGACTGTTGGACGCTGCTACAAGAAATGGATGACTATAAGACGGTCGCAGAGGTGTATGATAAGGTTTCTCGCATCGAACTGGGATATCGCGGGCTTGAAAAACGTCCGTCAGATTGTTTGAAGGATACCATTGACAGCTGTATCTGCATTATGGGAAGAGGTAGTGTCCGCCCAGAAGAGTACATGTATTTTTCTTCGGGAATAGGCGCGATCCAAGGGCATATCTTTGTTGGCAGGATAAACGGAGAGAATGCCGGCGTATACGCAAGCGAGGTCATGTACCTTGCAGCGAACCTTCTGATCGGTCAGAGCGAGTATGAGAATATTTCCAATCCGGACGATTACAGAGATACACAATTGAAGCTGAAGGGTATTAAGAAAATCAGCAGCATTCGAAATACGAATCCTTTGGCATATGCTTACATGGTCAAGTCCCTCCAGCTTTTGAGTGAGAACGGATTATACACAGAGAGTGTGCTGTGATGGGCATACATATCGGACGATTAATGTTTTTTTATATACAGGCCACAGCTCCAAAGTGACATGATGAATGTCACTTTGAATGGAACGGAGATGGCTGTGCTGGCAATCCTTAAGCAAAAGCCCGATTCATCCAGAGAAGAGATTGCCGACAAGATATCGAAAACTGTCAGGACAGTACAGAGGGCCTTAGACTCTCTCAGAGACAAAGGCTACATACAACGAGTTGGATCGAAACAAACCCCAATGTGGGAAGTTCTTAAATAAAAATTAGGGTGGATTTCTCTCACTGGCAAAGCAGCTTATGGCGCTTGCGGATGGAGTGCCGGGTGATCATATCCATTATGACGAACATAACTCTCTGGCAGAAGGCTCGACGGAAATGATTATCGATAGAGTGTAGAAAAGAATCGGAATTCATGGAGGCTGAAATGAAAAGAGAATTAGGAATAGCTCGCTGTGGACTTGCGTGCTGCTTGTGCTCTGAGAACGTAACCTGCAAGGGATGTAAGCAGGATGGATTTATGGAATTATCCTGGTGTAAGGATGCAGAATGGTGTGAGGTTCGCAGATGTGGGATAGATAAGAATCTGAATGGCTGTTATGAGTGTGAGCCTGCGGAATGTCGAAAGGGGCTGTATGCAGAAAAGATCAAGGCTCGTGCCTTTGCAGAATTTGCCCGGAGATATGGTGTGAAAGAACTTTTGGATTGCCTTGAGCGAAACGAGCAGGCAGGTATCGTTTATCATCGTGAAGGAATTATGGGAGACTATGATGAATTCGATGATTTAGAGGAACTCATCACTTATATCAGGACGGGAAAAAGGTAAGATCCAACTTATCGACATGTTCCCAATAACGGGCAAGCTCCCCAAACCGGTTGATATGTTCC
>JAUNEN010000095.1 GCA_030525525.1 Erysipelotrichaceae bacterium | reverse complement strand
TTCACGCATAATCGAATTGAACTGCAGGGCATTCTCTGCAAGAATGAGATATAATACGATTGTTTCAACAGATAAGAAGGAAAAAAGGATATGGCAGAACCGAATCAGAAAATCTCATCAGCATTCAGAGTCGTGAAAGGAATCTTTGTGATTCTGTTTGCGGCAGCGTGGCTGACATTTGCCATCTTCTACTGGAGTCAGCGCTATCCCTTCTTCCGGATGACAGAGGGTGCATATATCCCGTGGTTCAGAAATTTTCTGGATGCGGATAACTTCTTCTCTGTTTCCGTCTATCTGCACTTTGCGCCGTTTATATTGCTGCTGTATATGCTGAGCGTCCTGTTTCCGAAGGCGATCGGCACAAATTCAGGAATCACCGGCTATATTGCTAAATTCATCTCATTCCTGCTGATGCTGACGGGAACCATGTTCATGCTGGCAACCTGTACGAGCCTGCCGGAATATGTAAAAGGATATTTATCAGCTTCAACCGTCGACTCGTTTGTGCTGATCTCGGATCAGGTCTATCTCTATATAGCGCCCGGGTGTCTTGTATTGAGCCTGATCCTGGTGATGATCATCATGTCCTCCTCCAAAGCGGGAGGCGCACAGCTCGGCTTCCTGATTCTTGCATTTTTGTTCAGTATTCTCTTCGGCATTATGATCTCAGCTGCATCGTGTCTCATCATCACGGCCATCGAGCCGGTTCTGCCGGATTCGATTGCGGCGATTGAAAGCTTTGTCAGAACAATGGGAACCTCATCAAGCATGTTCCTGATTGCTCTGGTTCTCGCACCGCTTGTTGAGGAAACAGCATTCCGCGGTCTGATTCAGCAGCACTTAAGCACAAGCTTCAATCCGGTCATCTCGATTATTCTCTCATCAATTGCTTTCGGCCTATGGCACAGGAATCTTTTGCAGATTATCTACACAATCCTGTTCGGCCTGATTGCCGGAGCGCTCTATCAGATCACCGGCAGACTGCGTCACTGCATCCTGACACATGTCACGATGAACTTTGCGGCAATCATGGCATTCAATGATACCGGAGCAGGAATCATCAGTCCGCAGCCCCAGATCATCGCCGCCCGTCAGTATCTGATGACCCGCTCACCGATTGCGGCAGGCGTCTTTGCAGCATTGATTATTCTGGCAATGATCGCATTGCTGATTATATTGGCAATCAACAATCCGGCCTTCAAAAAACACTGAAAAAGCATAAGAAAAGCTCTGAACCATACCGGCTCAGAGCTCTTTTAAAAATGCAATCAATAACGGGGATCTGCGTCTGCCTGCAGCATTGTCGCTTCTCTGGATTCATCGATCAGCTTGCCGAGAATTTCAAGGAAGCGGTCAACTTCTTCTTCCGTGTTGTAGATTCCGAAACTGACACGGATCATACCCGGTGTTTTCATGTCGATGCAGTTTTCAAATGAGGCTGCTTCCTCATCGGAAATACCCATTAATCTCCATACATACGGATGGGCACAGAAAGCTCCGCGTCTGGTCGCTGCCCCTCCCACATCCGCAAGCTTGGCTGCAATGATGTATGAGTTGATATCCGTGAAGTTGAATGAGACGACACCGACTCTGTCATCGATGTTTTCCGAGTCGCCGTAAATGATGATATTGTCAAATTTCTTCAGACCGTCGATCAGTCTCTTGTTCAGTTTTTTCTCATGTTCGGCAATTGCATCAAAGCCGACTTCTTCGAGAATATCCATTGCCTTTGACATACCGACAACACCTGCATAGTTCGGTGAGCCGGCTTCATAGGATTCCGGAGAATACTTGTAAACCTGATCATAGTCCGTGACGATCTTGATCGTGCCGCCGCCATAGAACTGCGGCATATGTCTGTCGAGGACATCCCACGGTCCGATCACTGCTCCGCCGCCGTACGGTGAGTACATTTTATGTGCGGAGAAAACGAAGAAATCGATATCTTCTTCCGGTGTTTCGCCTTTCATGGAGAACTGTCTGTGGGCGACAATCTGAGCCCCGTCGACAATAATCATTGCGCCGTGGGCATGTGCCATTTTGGCAATTCTGTGCACATCGGTGATATATCCGGTGACATTGGAAGCCGCTGTCACGCAGACATATTTGACCTTGCCTTCATTTTCAGTTAACAGTCTTTCGATATCTTCATAAATGATTCTTCCCTGCTCATCGACTTCGGCATAGATGACATTGCATCTTTCACGCCATGGCAGATCGTCGGCGTGATGTTCCATACGGGTTGCGAGAACCAGATCATCTTTACTTCCGATGAGTGCTGATGCAAGTTTGTTCAGACCGTCGGTTGTGCTGTTCACATAGAAACAGGTATTGATTTCGGGATCAGCTCCGACAAACCGCATCACCCGCTGCCGTGTTTCATTGAAAAAGTCAGTGGAATGATTTGACTTGGCAGAGAATCCGCGGCCGATTGATCCGTACATTTTCATTTCTTCATCAATCGCATCCATGACCGGCTTTAACGGAGGTGTGGTTGCCGCATTGTCGAAGTTGATCATCGGCCGGGTTGTCCCGTCCGCAAGCTCAACCGGTTCATCGACACCGACGACATAATCACGGATGTTGTCAATGGTATATCTGACTTCAGGTTCTTCTGTTTCGGCAGGTGTTTCAGCCGGAACCTCAGATTCCTTCGGCTGCTCATCTGCTGAAGATTGATCGGTGCATCCGGCGCCGAGGCAAGTCAAAAGACAGAGCACCGGTAAAAGCCGTAGCAGTTTCTTCATTGCATTGTTCATATTCTTTTCCCTTTCTGGTTTCTGGCCTTATGAATCATCTGTTTCGGCAGACCGAAAACCTTTGAAATGATTCAGCTGTGAGCAGATGATCCGATAAGCAGTTTGATTCAAAATCATTATACATGACTCATCAGATCTTCAATCCCCTTTGTTGTCAACAATTCTTAAGTTCCGGTAAAAAAGGCATGAGATCAGTTTTCCCATGCCTTCTGAATGATTTCGGATTGATTTATTTTTTAACGATTCTGATTGCGTTTTTGACAAGGCCGGCCGCAATCTTTGCGCCGCGCTTTGCCGCATAAGCTCCGACATACGGGAACTTGTCTTCGCATCTGACCATCTTTGAAGCACCCGGCAGGTCTCTTGTGAGATGGATTGCATCAAACTCACATCTGGTTGTGCATAAGCCGCAGCCAATGCAGCGGTTGAGATCGACAACAGTGCGTCCGCAGCCAAGGCATCTGCCTGCTTCCTTCTTCACCTGCTCTTCAGTTAACGGGAGTCTGGTGTCGCTGAAGGTTGTCTTCGGATTGACATCTGTATGTCCCGGAATCTGTCTTGCCGCATTGTCATATCCATGGATCACAACTTCATCCTTGTTCAGTTCGATGAACTGACGCAGATCTCTTGCGATTGTCAGAGACTGTCCCTTATGGACGTATCTGTGCATGGATTCGCATCCGCCCTTGCCGTCAGCGATTGCATCGATTGCAAACCTTGCACCATGGCCGATATCGCCGCCGACGAAGATATCAGGCTCGTCTGTCTGGAATGTGACAGGATCATGGACAACTGTTCCGTTCGGATTGAATCTGACAGCTGTATCCTTCAGAAGATCGCCATAGACTGCAGACTGACCGATCGCAAGCAGAACATTCTCAGCTTCGACTGTGATTGTCTCATTTTCGTCATAGACAGGCGCGAATCTGTGGTTTTCATCATAGACGGATACGCACTTCCTGAATACGACACCGCACGCTCTGCCGTCCCTGACCAGAATTTCCTTCGGGCCCCATCCGTTGCATACTGTGATGCCTTCTTCTTTTGATTCGGCAACTTCATCGCGTGCCGCCGGCATTTCGTCTGCGCCCTCTAAGCACAGCATTGTCACTTTGCCTTCGGTTGTACGGACTGCCGTTCTTGCGACATCCACTGCAACATTGCCGCCACCGATGACAATTACATCGCCGCTCAGTTTCACGGAATGATCGAGATTGACTCTCTTCAAGAAGCTGACGCCGGATTCAACACCTTCTGCATCTTCACCGGGAACGCCGGCTTTTCTGCCGCCCTGCAGACCGATGGCAAGATAGAATGCCTTGTATCCCTGTTCTCTCAATTCAGGAATTGTGATGTCTTTGCCGATTTCAACACTGGTTCTGAATTCAACACCCATTGTGCGCAGAACATCGATTTCCGCTTCCAGAACATCCTTTTCAAGACGGAAGTTCGGGATGCCGAGAGTTAACATGCCGCCGAGCTTTTCTTCTTTTTCAAAGACGGTGACATCATAGCCTTTTGTGCGCAGATAGTAGGCTGCACTCATGCCGGCGGGACCGGCACCGATGACTGCCATCTTATAGTCTGAACCCCACATCTTTCCTTCATCGTTTTCGCAGATCGGAATGTAGCGCTCATCAGCGTTCAGTTCCTTCGCTGCGATGAACTTCTTGATTTCATCAATTGCGACAGGCGCATCGATGATGCCTCTTGTGCAGGCGTCCTCGCATCTTCTGTTGCACACTGCACCGCAGACTGCCGGGAACGGATTGTCCTGCTTGATCAGCTTCAGTGCATCAAGATAGCGTCCTTCCCTGGCAAGCTTGACATAGCCCTGAACAGCCAGGTGAGCCGGGCAGGCAGTCTTGCAGGGGGAAGTTCCTGTTTCGTAGCAGTTGATTTTAGCATCTTCACGATAGTTGACATTCCACTTTTCAGCACTCCATGCCTTTCCGTCGGGAAGTTCGGAAACAGGATATTCCACTTCGCCGTTCACGGTGCAGAGTTTCTGACCGAGCTTGGCAGCGCCGACCGGGCAGACTTCCACGCACTTGCCGCAGGCAACGCACTTTGCGGCATCGACATGGGCACGGTAAGCGGAACGTGACATGTTCGGGGTGTTGTAGAGCTGGGAAGTACGGATCGCATTGCAGACGCCGGGAGCGCAGTTGCAGATACCGACAATCTTGTTTTCACCGTCGATATTTGTAATCTGATGAACAAATCCATGACGCTCTGCACGCTCAAAGATCTCGAGTGCTTCTTCATAGGAAATATATCTTCCCGTTCCGCGGTTGACACAGTATTCAGCCATGTCGCCGACACCGACGCAGAACTCACCGTTGATTTCACCGGAGCCTTCGCCTCTCATCTCCTGCTGTTTGCGGCAGGTGCACTGACCGACGGAATATTTGTCATATTTGGAGAGCCAGTGGGAAATGTGTTCTACCGGTACGGATGTGTTTTCAGCCTTGATTGCCTTTTCAACCGGAATGACATGCATACCGACACCGTCTCCGCCAAGCGGAATCATCGGTGTGATGCCTTCCAGCGGCATCTGTGTCATGAGGTTGAAGAAAGTGGCAATTTCCGGATGTTCTTCCGTCAGCTTGTCATTCATCATCATGAATTCAGCAATGCCCGGCACAAAGATCGGTACATCATACTGCATATGATGATCTTCATTTTCACGGTTGCTTTCAAGAACGCCGATCCATAACAGATGATCGATCATCTTCATGGTGTCTTCCATGGACATGCCGTTCATTTCAGCGAGCTGTTCGGCATCATAGTTGACTCTGCACTTCTTAAAACTCAGAAGGAATTTCGCTTCCTCTTTTGTCAGTACTGCATCCAGGGCCCAGTATTCCGGATCATCCGTCTTCATTGTGTTTGTATATTTCACAAGATAACGGTCGGTAATCATGGTGCCGAGTTTCAGGATCAGCTTTTCCTTTTCAGGGTCGGCAGCCTTGTAGTCAGGTGCCTGGCGGAAATCCCGCTCATTGACCATTCTGTTCAGCTGGTCTTTCATAGTTTTTGTCCTCCTCAGTTTCCGATCAGAAGAATCTTCCGATCAGATCGCGCGAAGCCGCGCATGTATCTTCCATATCGCCGAAGCTGATGATTTCTCCGGCGTAATATGTATTCTGCTTACCCTGCATTTCTTCCAGTCTGTCATACCAGCCGGCTGCGTAGTCTTCCGGGGAAACATGCGGGCAGTAATATGTTTCCTGTTCATACAGACGCTCTTTGACCTTGAAGCCGCAAAGACGCATATCATCGAGCATTGCATTGATTGTGTAATCATAATCGGCATCCTTGGAACCCATATGATTGCGTAATGCATAGACGCAGCACGGACAGTCAGCGCCGAGATCTTCCCATCTGTGGTAGTAGACCATCGCATGTCCAAGTCTTTCCGGAGTCATGTTGTCAAAGATGTAGCCTGAGATTGTCGGTCCTTCATTCTTTTCAAATGTTGCAATGAAGTCGACATATTTCTCATGGATGATTTTGGAGAAGAGTTCTTTTTCTTCTTCTCTTGCATCGGCATACTGAGCAAACCAATCAAGCGGTGTTGTGACAATCAGCTTGTCAAATTCTTCAACTCTTTCACCTTCTGCGTCACGGATGGTAACCTTGATCTTTCCTTCGCATCCTTCCGCAGGTCTTTCAACTTTGACGACTTCGGTATTCAGCTTTGCCGGGTTGATCAGCTTTTTGTTGGCTGCTTCATAGATGGATTGTGTTCCGTCCTTCCATGTCCAAAGACGCATATTGACGAACTCAATCGCGGTTGTTGTATCAAGATATTTCATGACATAGGCAGCCGGGATTTCATCGAAATAACCATATCCGAAGGAAGTGTACGGGCCGATCCAGATCTTCATGACATCTTCAACGCCGTTGATTCTGCAGAATTCAGCGAACGGAAGAGCCAGATCCTTCAGGTTCGGGTTGACGCCTTCGATCGGCAGCAGCGCATCATTGATTCCTTTGGAAAGTCCGGAATATTTTCCTTCTGCGATGCCGCGGTGGCCGTAGCAGTCATATCCCTTGTATTTGGTTTCCATGATTTCGACAAGCTTCTTCATCTGTTTCTTTAAGCGGAGCAGGTCTTTTGTCTTCTTGATTGACGGGTTCTTCTTGACATCGAACGGATAGATTTCCTGGCCGCTGGAATCACGGTACATTCTGCGCATGTTGGGGCCGTCATAATGGCCGACACCGCCGAATTTTTCAACTTCATGAACTGCGTGATAGGTAATCGCACCCATGATTGCGCCGGTTTCAAAACTTCTCTCTTCGCCGTTGACCATGATCTTAGGGGAGTAGGATTTGCCTCCGACCTTATTCAGTTTTTCGTAAATCTGATAGTTTCTGTATCCTTTGAACTGCAGATACATCGCAGCAGAAATACCGGCTGGCCCGCCGCCGATAATGCAGACACGTTCATCAATATTTGTCATATTATAGTTGATGACTCCTTTCACTTTTGCAAAGCTGATGACTCTTTGCGCAACATGTATATTGTATCATCAACCGTTTGGGCATTCCATCATTCTGTGAAATATTTCACGTTCTTTGACTGACAAAAATCCGGGATTTTGAGCAACTTAAAAGATGCCTCATCGGCACCTTGAAATCAGATATCAATGATTCACATCATTCTTCAGAATCCGGATTGTTCCTCTGCAGGATGGAACGGACTGCAGCCGCATATTGATCAGGATGATTGATCGAAAACTCACCGTGACAGAAACCGGGCAGGATGGTAAGCGAAGAAGAAGGAATCTTTTCATGTATCAGATTTGCGGACTTTCTGATTTCCCCTGTTTCCTTTTCACCGTAAAAGATATGAATCTCTGCCTTTGACAATGCGGTTTCCTTTTTGAGTGCATAGGATGTATTTGCCTTCATGAAGGCAATCATGTCTTCTTTGCGGATCAGACATGTATCGCGATAGTAATCTTCAAACAGATCGTCTTTGATTTTCAGCGATCTGAACTGCAGCTTCGCAAATGTTCTGCTCTGAATGAGTCCGTACGAACTGCCGAACGCAGGAGCGATCAGAGAGTTTGTGATCTTTGAAGGAATCACAGCCGCACTTTCAATCAAGGCATATGAGCAGATGTTCTGACGTTTTGCCAGGATTTCAAGCGCAATCTGCGCACCGAGGGAAAGACCTGCGATCAATAAAACAGAGCCGCCGAGATTTTCATCGATAAACGATATGATTTCCTGGGCATTATCTTCAATGGAAGTGAAAGGATAATCGCTGCCGGCATGTCCGTCAAGAACCGGCAGGATCAGATGATATTCATCCTGAAGTTTTTCTGCACACTCCCGGTAGTTCCACCATGAAAGCCCTCCGCCGTGCAGGAGGATGAGTGTTTCTTTGTCGCTTCTGCCGTATTCGCGATATTGCATAGAAATGCTCCCTGCTCAAATCATATCCGTTTTCATTCATGTAAACAATCCCGTCCCGATTATGCATGCATATTTCAGATCCGGTACTTCTTAAACAGATCCAAACTGATTAAAATATATGAAGAAGAGGAGAAGAGTTATGATCTACAGTGATTTTAAAGGCATGAAGCTTTCACGTCTCGGTTTTGGCTGCATGCGTTTTGCGAATGATCCTGCGACAGGTGAAATCGATCAGGAAAAAGTCAATGCCATGTTCGATCTCGCCATTGCCAACGGTGTGAATTATTTCGATACAGCCTATCCCTATCTCAGCGGAAAGTCTGAAATTGCGATGGCTGAAGCTTTGAAGAAATATCCCCGTGAGAGTTATTACATCGCAGATAAATTTCCCGGTCATTCCCTGCCCGGACCGGTTGACAACATTGCCCTGTTCAATCTTTCGCTTCAAAAATGCGGAACGGATTATTTCGATTTCTATCTGTTCCACAACATCACCGAGTGGTCGGTCAAAATCTATGAAAGCGATGAATATCACATCATCCCCGATATTCTGAAAATGAAGGAAGAAGGGAAAATACATCATCTTGGATTCTCGTTCCACGGCGGACCGGATCTGCTGGATGAATTCCTCACCCGCCATGAAGGTGAATTTGAATTTGTCCAGATCCAGGCAAACTATCTTGACTGGTCGCTTCAGAATGCAAAGAAAAAATATGACATCATCACGCGTCATGGTCTTGGCGTATGGATTATGGAGCCGTGCCGTGGCGGCAAGCTGGCAAAGCTGCGTGAAGAAGAAAGTGCAAAACTGAAGAAATTCTCCGACACGGCAAGTGATGCTTCGTATGCATTCCGCTTCCTGCTTGATCAGCCAAACATCAAAGTCATCCTTTCCGGCATGAACGAAGTTGCCCAGGTGGAAGATAATCTGAAGACATTTGAAACACATCGGCCGCTCAGTGAAGAAGAGCGCAATACATTATTTGAAATTGCCGAAGGAATGAAGGCCGGTGTTCCCTGCACGGCATGCAGATACTGCTGCGACGGGTGCCCGGTTTCACTCAACATCCCCTACCTGCTTTCCGTTTACAATGATTACAAATATGCGCCAACCGCAATCACCGGCATGCGCCTTGACGGGTTATCTGAAAATGAGCTTCCTTCCGCATGCATTCAATGCGGTCAGTGCTCCCATGCCTGCCCGCAATCCATCGATGTGCCCAAAGCACTTGCAGAACTCACTGAGATGTATAAGAACGGTCCCCATTGGTCAGAAGCGGCCAAACCGCGCCATGACGACATCCGCAAAGCACTCAACATGGACTGATCAAGCGTGCATTCAGTAGTTGAAGAAACATTAAGATGTTACAATACAGACAGAAAGAAGAGGATTGATCATTATGAGTTTTCCGAAGAATTTTTACTGGGGCGGCGCTGTCGCTGCCAACCAGCTCGAAGGAGCCTGGCTTGAAGACGGCAAACAGCCCAACGTCACAGACATCATGGTCGGTATCGGTTCAAGAGATCCGGGACTGAAATGGAATGAGGAAACAGGCAAATGGGAAATGTGCCTGAATCCGGAAAAGAAGTATCTGAGCCATGAAGGCATTGATTTCTACCACCGCTACAAGGAAGATCTTGCCTTAATGGCAGGAATGGGATTCAACTGCTTCAGAACATCCATTGCCTGGGGAAGAATTTATCCCAACGGCGACGAAGAAGTTCCCAACGAAAAAGGCCTTCAGTTCTATGATGACCTGTTTGATGAAATGCTGAAAGACGGCATGGCTCCCTGCATTACCCTTTCCCATTACGAAACACCGCTGCACCTGCTGACAGAATACGGCGGATGGTCAAATCCGAAGATGATCGAATTCTGGAAGCGCTATGTCACAACTGTCTTCACCCGCTATAAGGGAAAAGTCAAATTCTGGCTGACTTTCAATGAAGTCAACGCGATGCTCAGAAATCCGTTTGTCGCAGGCGGCATTCTGAATATCACAGATCCGAAGGATAAGAATGATCCGATCGGCTCGATTACACAGAAAGAAATCTGGCAGGGATATTACAACATCCTTGTCGCAAATGCATGGACAGTCAAACTCTGCCATGAAATCGATCCCGAATCAAAAATCGGCAATATGATGACAGCTTCCGGAACTGCAACCTATCCGGATGACTGCAATCCTGACAATGTGCTCGGCGCCCTCAACACACAGCGCATGGCTGTCTTCTATATGTGCGATCCGATGGCACTCGGTGAAATCCCGGGCTATGTCAGACGCATCTGGAACGAGAATCCGGGCCTTGAGCCGGAAATGGATGAAGAAGGACTGAAGCTGATCAAAGAACATACGATCGACTTCATTTCCTACAGCTACTACCGCTCTGCTGTCTATGCAGTCGATGCACAGATGACAAGCAACACCGGCGGCATCAAGGGAAAAGGCAATCCTTATCTGAAGGAATGCAGCCCGCAGCCGTGGGCATGGCCGGTTGATCCGAAGGGACTCCGCTACACCATGAATGTCATGAATGACCGCTATCACCTGCCGCAGTTCATTGTTGAAAACGGCATCGGACTCGATGAAAATCTCGATGAAAACGGAAAGATCGACGATCCGTTCCGCGTTCATTATCTGGAAGAACACCTGAAGCAGATGCATGAAGCAATTCTTGACGGCGTTGATTGCATCGGGTATCTCTGGTGGGGACCGATCGATGTTGTTTCTGCAGGTACCGGCGAAATGAAGAAGCGCTATGGATTTGTCTATGTCGACAGATTCAACGACGGTCACGGCACCCTGAAGCGTGTGAAGAAGAATTCCTACGACCGCTACAAGGAAATCATCGAATCCAACGGTGAAGTTCTGTTCAAATAAGAAACATTCAG